>NZ_JBAGBW010000010.1 GCF_039822205.1 Thermodesulfobium sp. 4217-1 | reverse complement strand
TTTCAATAAACCCATACCAATGTTAATCCGAGATCTCTGGAAAGACCACGAAAGATATTTAGATACCTATTTTTATAAAGTCCCTGGCGTTTACTATACTTATGATGCTGCTGTGAGAGATAGTGATGGCCACATATGGGTGCTTTCTCGAACTGATGACGTTATAAACGTATCGGGGCATAGAATCAGTACTATGGAGATTGAAAGTGCTGTTATGGAGGTTGAGGGAGTGGTAGAGTCAGCGGTAATAGGCACCCCTGATGAAGTAAAGGGCATGGTGCCTGTTGTATTTGTTACTGTAAGGGAAGAATGTAATGAAGAGAAGATAAAATTAAAGATTAATGAAAAAATTATTGAAAAAATTGGAAAAATTGCACTTCCTGGGGATATTTTCTGTGTTCCAACTACCCCAAAAACTCCTAGTGGAAAGATTATGAGAAGATTTTTAAGAGAATTGGTTATAAAGGGCAAGATTGTAAGCGATACTACAAGTTTGGAAAACCCTGATAGCATAGAGATAATAAGTAAAATCATTTCAGGGATCTAACATAATTTTAAAAATTTAATTAAACTAATTTATAATTGTTCATTATGAATATATTGCTCACTGGAGTGACAGGTTTCGTTGGCAGAAGACTAGCATATTCTTTGATTGAAAATAAGAATATAAAAGTTAGATGTCTTGTTAGAAATAAAAGAAAGCTTGATCAATCGTTTATTGAGAATTTTGAAATTGTAGAAGGGGATACTTTTGATCTAAAAAAACTTGATGAAGCTTTGAGAGGTATAGATGTTGCAGTATATTTGATACATATGATGTCTGAAAATGATGATTATATTAGTGCAGAGAAGAAAAGCGCTGAAAATTTCATTGCTATAGCAAAAGAAAATGGTGTGAAAAGAATTGTATATCTTGGTGGCTTAGGTAGATATCAAGATGCAAGCAGACACCTCAGAAGCAGACTTATGACTGGCGAAATACTTTCTAAGTTTAATGAAAGCGTAAAATTGATATGGTTTAGAACGGGGATAATAATTGGATCGGGGAGTGCCAGTTTTGAAATTTTACGAAACCTTGTTGAAAAACTTCCGATTATGATAGCTCCAAAATGGACCAAGACAAAGACCTGTCCAATTTATATTGATGACGTAATAGAATACCTAAAGGCTGCTATTTTTTTAAAAGATGAGATAAATGAAGTCATAGATATTGGTTTAGAGCAGATGAGTTTTAAGGAAATGATATTAAGTACTGCAAAAGTAATGGGATTAAAAAGATATATTTTTACTATTAATTTTCTTACGCCAAGGCTTTCTGCTTATTGGCTTATTTTTCTGACTCCTGTAAATTTCAAGATCGCCAAAGAGCTTATAATGGGGTTAAAAAGTGAAACTATAAAGATTAATGATAATGCAAAAATATATTTTCCTGAAATTAAAACTTTAGATTTTGAAGCCTCAGTGAGAAAGGCCATACATGAAATTCAAAACAATCAAGTTTTAAGCAGGTGGTGCGATAGCTCTCAAGATTTAGTATGTGATGTCCCACACATACCTGAAATATCTAAGGCGATATACAAGGAAAGCCTTTCATCGACATTTTCTCCCGAGTTAGGACTTAGTGTTTTCGAAGTTTGCGCCAATGCGGGTGGAAAAAATGGCTGGTTCGCCCTAAATTTTCTCTGGGCTTTGCGAGGGGTTATCGACAAGCTTTTTGGAGGATACGGTACCAATAGGTCAAGAAGAGAAAGTTCCAATCTTAGAATTGGTGACGCAATAGACTTTTGGAAATTGGTAGATTTTCAACCTGGTAAAAGAATATTGCTTGAGGCACAGATGATTATTCCTGGTAAGGGATGGCTTGAATTTATAATTAATTATGACACACTGATTCAAACTGCTTATTATTATCCAAATGGGTTGGGTGGCAGACTTTATTGGTATGCAATGATCCCATTTCATAAAATAATATTTAGATTAATGATTAAAAGAATATTATCAAGTGCGAAGACTTTATATGAAGGGAGAGCAATATAATGAACAATTATGAAGAAAGATACAAATCATTGAAAAAACCTTCCTGGGCTCCACCTAAAGGAGTTTTTGCTCCTGTGTGGACTTTCTTGTACTTTCTTATGTTCTTGTCATTTGGATATCTTTTCGTTCAGACGATAACAGGTTCTAATTCATGGCAAATTTTTCTTCCGTTTGGGCTTAATTTATTTTTTAATGTATTATATACACCAATCGAGTTTAAATTAAAAAACAATTTTCTGGCTTTGGTTGATGTTTTCCTCGTTTTGATAACTCTTGTTTGGGCTCTCTTAGGGGTCTGGGAGATATATCCAAATGTGGTATATCTGAATATTTTTTATCTTGTTTGGGTCTTATTTGCCTTTGTTTTACAATTAAATATTTATTTAATGAATAAATAATTTTTAGAGTAGGAGATAATGAAGTGAATGAGAAAGTAGTCCAGTTTATGAGAGACAATGATAAGGTTGCAGTATGGCTTAATATTAAAGTACTTGAAGCAAGAATTGGATATTCAAGGATTTCTATGGTTGTAAGGGATGATATGCTAAATGCGGTAAATATTTGTCAGGGTGGGGCTATATTTTCATTTGCTGATTTTGCTTTCGCTTTAGCTTCGAACTCCCATGGCAAGATTGCAGTTGGGATATCTGCTAATATAAACTATTCAAACCCAGCTCTTTTAGGAGAAGAGCTTATTGCTGAGTGCTTAGAAGCTGGCAGGTCAAGAAAATTGGGACTCTATGATGTGAAAATATATAAGGATGAAAATAGGAAACTCGTTGCTTCATTTACTGGTCAGGTATACATAAAGGAGGATAGATTTGAAATATAATCTTAATTAACTTCCTATTTAACTGCATTTTTTAGAACCCCACCTTTTAATATTCTTTTAATGAATATTAATTTTCTCTCATTTCTTCTATAAAATTTTAAAAATAACTTCACTGTATTTAAATTTTGTAGAATATTCTGAATACTTGATAAGTTATATTTATGGTTTAATAAGTAATTTTTATTATATAATAATTGTAGTGAAGGGTGAAAGGAGGGATTACGGTGAATCTTTATATGGTGTGTTTGAAGTGCGATCCAGATATTTGTGTGGTTGTGAATGCACAGGATGAAGATAGCGCAAAGCTGAAGGGTTGGGATGTAATACGTTCTAATGGTTTTAAGTGTGATTCTTCTTCTGTTGAAGCTTGGTGTTTAAATACATCTTCGCCCGATGAAGAAGAATATTTGGTAATACCTTTCGCATCATAATGCAAATTTAAAATAATTTAATAGCCAATCTAAATATTAGATATATAATAATATATTATTAAACTTTGTCTTATACACTTAGGAGGGTACTTGAAATGAAATTTGATCTTTCAAGATTCATTTTGCGCTTAGCTCTTGCAATGACTTTTATTTTTCATGGAAGTGGTATATTGTTTGATTGGTTTGATGGTCCTGGTATATATCAATTTTCTTTTCATATGCATATGCCTATTGTAATTGCTGCTCTTGTGGGTATTGCTGAATTTACCGGTGGTCTTGCAATGCTAACAGGGCTCTTGACGCGAGTAGGTGCGCTTAACATCATGCTTGTAATGTTTGGTGCTATTATGATTGTTCATTTGCCGCACGGGTTTGATTTACAAAAAGGCGGCATGGAGTATGCTCTTACAGAATTTTTAATTGCACTAAGCATATTTATCGTAGGACCTGGAAGTTTTACTGTTGTCAAGATTTTTTGGAAGAAGAAGCTGCCATTCATTTTAGAATAATCATAGTTGATCTTTCTGTAATAAAAATGAAGTATAAGTTTAATTCTCATTAAATTTGAAATCTTTAATAAAACTTAAAACCTGCATTCCGCACTTACCTAACGAGCATTCTATAAAATAACTCCAAAAATATTATTCTCTATTATTTTATTAAAGATTTTGCTTGCAAATTTAATCGTTATGTGTTATTATATACATAACTATTAAAGGAGGTAATATTATGGCGGCTATTGTTTTCCAATATGATAAGCGCTCAGGTCTTACATACGCATATAAATCTTTCTCATACTGGGATAAAGAAAAGAAACAATCAAGAGCAAGACGTACTCTGGTGGGCAGAGTTGATAAAGATACTGGAGAAATTATCCCTACAGATGGTAGAGGACACAAGAAAAAAAACAATGATAATTCTAATGCTCCATGCAAAGATGTTTCTAGGAGTTTTTGTGGTGCTACTTACCTTTTTGATGCTATTGGAAATAAATTAGGCATTATTGATGATCTAAAGCGATGCTTCCCTGAAAAATACAAACAGATACTATCTATTGCCTATTATCTTATACTGGAAGAAAGCGGAGCACTTTATCGTTTTGAAAAATGGGGTCTTTTGCATCACCACCCATACGGCAAAGATATCCCTTCTCAAAAAAGCAGTGAGCTGTTTTCATCAATCACGGAAAGTCAAAAACAGCATTTCTTTACTGTCTGGGGCAAGCGCAAAGCAGATAATGAATACTGGGCTTATGATATTACATCCATTTCAAGCTACTCTGAAGGACTAGCTCAACTGCAGTATGGACACAACAAAGAACATGATGCACTTGAACAATTAAATCTAGCAGTTGTTTTTGGAACAGTATCCAATCTGCCATTTTATTACCGCAAGCTTGCTGGAAACATTCCAGATACTAAAACGCTAAACAACCTTTTGATTGATTTAAGTCAGCTTGGTTTTAAGAATGTGAAACTTGTAATGGACAGAGGCTTTTACAGCACAAGCAACATAAATGAACTCTACAGCAAGCATCGTAAGTTTTTACTCTCCGTTCCTTTTTCAATCAATTTCATAAAGGATAATCTTGAGACAATCTATGATACTTTCAAAACATACGACCACTACGACAGCGACTATGAACTCTACATGCATACCGTAAACACAACATTGACTTATAAATGTGAAAGGCCATACAAGAAAGATACGCTAAATGAGAAACGCAAAGTTTATATCCACTACTATTACAATATAGAAAAAGCAGCTGAAGACGAAAAAAGACTTGATAAGCTTCTTGTGCTTTTAAGAGATGAATTGCTTGAAGGCAAAACCATCAAAGAACATGAAGCACTTTACGCTAAGTATTTTAATCTTATACAAACACCAAGGGGTGGTCTTAAAGTAGAAGTCAAAAAGGATGTTGTTTCAAAGACCAAACGCTACTATGGCTTTTTTGCTCTAATGACTAATGAAAAGATGAGCACTAAAGAAGCATTGCAGGTTTATCGAAATAGGGATGTTGTTGAAAAAGCTTTTGGGAATCTCAAAGAACGTCTTAATTTAAGAAGGCTCTTGGTATCCTCAGAGCAAAGCCTTGAAGGTAAACTTTTTGTAGCATTCATTGCTCTAATTTACCTATCTTATATCAAGAAAAAGATGCAGGAGGCCGATCTTTTTAAAGACTACACTATTGCAACGCTGCTTGATAAATTAGACCTCATTGAATGTTTTGAAACACCCGGACATAATATTCGTTTTGGAGAAATTCTAAAAAAACAATACGAAATATATGAGGCTCTTGGTGTTGAACCGCCTGCCTCGTTATGAGTGGAGGGAATGTAGGTTAAAAAGGCAAGCAGGAAATTTCTGCTTGCCTTTTTAACATGTGAACTTTTAATTGTGTAAATTTGTATATTAAATTAAAATATAGTAGTGTGATTTTTTGTATAAGAATTTGCTAAGATTAGGAGAATGATATTATGAATGGCGTTCCGATCAATAGAAAATTAAGAGACTCAGTAAAAGATCTAATTAGTGTTTCAAAGAAATTAGAATTGGCAAAAACCTTCTCTTTTGAAAAATATGATATGAAGAAGATCTTAAAGAAAGAGCAATCTCTTCCAGAAAACTTATTAAATTTCGCAAGTAAGATTCTGAATCATGTTTTTAAATACAATTTTCAAATTATTAGCAAAGAAGATGGTTATGTAATAGGTTTATTGAGTGAGGCTGGAAGAGATAGGCTAAATCTATCTAAAGAATTATTAATTAAATGTGTTGAAAATCTTGAGGCACAAAAAATGTCGAGCCTCTATCGATTTAACAAAAATAATTTCTCAATTAGTGATGAATTTAGGCTTTTAGCATATTTGTCTATAATCTATAAAATCGATTTAAACCTTGAATTGTTTGATTTTTATAAAAATATGGCTTATAAACTGGGTAAGGTTGATGGATACGATTTAGATGCTACATTTAATAAAATAGAGAAAATTAATATAGTTTCTGATAATGAGCTTTATATACCAGTTGTAAAGGGTCTTATTTTATAATATATCGATAATTTAGTAATGCTTTCTATTCATAAGAAAATACTATCTCCAGCAATAAAATATTCTAATGATAAAAAACTTTTTAATTATTACAAAAATTTGTTAAAATTAACTATGTAGATTTATTAATATATCTTTAAAATAGGAGATAGAATATGACTGATTATGAGATTTCAAAAAATGCTAAGTTAAAAAAGGTTTTTGATATTGCAAAGAGTTATGAAATTCCTGAAGAATCCCTTAGACCATATGGTGATTATATGGCCAAGGTTGATTACAGGCTTCTTTATGAGTCAAAGAAGGATTTTGGCAAGCTTATATTCGTAACGGGTATTACTCCCACTCCATTCGGAGAAGGTAAGACTACAACTGTAATTGGCCTCATAGACGCTCTAAATAGAATAGGCCATAAGTCTCTTGCTTCAATAAGACAGCCTTCCTTGGGACCAATTTTTGGAATTAAAGGTGGCGCTGCAGGTGGCGGGTATGCTCAAGTTGTTCCTATGGATGACATAAACCTACTCTTTACAGGCGATTTCCCCGCAATCGAATATGCCAATAATCTTCTGGCATCTCTTATAGACAATCATATCTACCATGGAAATCAATTGGGCATAGATTCTAGGAAAATAAAGTTTAGAAGAGTTATGGATATGAACGATAGATCGCTAAGGAGTATCGTAGCTGGCTTAGGTGGTAGTGTGAATGGCTTCCCACGCGAGGCAGGTTTTGATATTACTGCTGCATCTGAAGTGATGGCTATATTTGGTCTGTCATTAAACATAAACGATCTTAAAAAGAAGCTAGGGAATATTTTGGTTGGATTTTCTTACGATAAAAAGCCTATATATGCAAGAGATTTGAAGGCAGAAGGAGCTATGGCTGCTATTCTAAGGAATGCAATTAATCCTAATATAGTCCAAACCCTTGAAAACAATCTTGCATTTGTCCACGGTGGGCCTTTTGCAAACATAGCTCATGGCACGTCTTCTATTCTATCCATAAAGCTTGCTTTAAAATTTGCAAAATATGCGGTAGTGGAGGGTGGTTTTGCTACCGATCTCGGAGGCGAGAAATTCCTGGACATTATAGCAAGACTTGGAGATCTGAAAATATGTACTACTGTAATAGTAGCTACTACCAGGGCAATCAAATATCATGGCGGTTTGAAGGCAGATTATGCTGAAGACGGTAACAAGAACCTTATAAGGGGCCTACAAAACCTTGAAAAACACATTGAGAATATGCAAGCTTTTGGTTTGAAAGTAGTTGTTGCATTGAATAAGTTTAGTGACGACACAGACGAAGAGATCAAAATTGTAAGAGATTTTGTAGAGTCTATGGGAGTAGGATTTGCGCTTTCTGATGTTTGGGCGAATGGAGGAAAGGGCGGAGAAGAGCTGGCAAAGAAAATTGTTGAGATTGAGGAAGAGAGAGTTCCAAGGTTTATATACAAGCTCGAACAAACCCCAAAGGAAAAGATCGAAAAAATTGCAAAGACTATATACGGTGCAAGTTCGGTAGAATATTCTCAGGAGGCAGAGGCCGATCTGAAAGATGTATCACTGGTGGACATGGATAATTCATTTGTTTGTATGGCGAAGACTCCAATGTCCTTATCTGCAGATCCAAAATTGATTGGCAAGCCAGAAGATTTTAAGATTATGGTTAGAGAGGTCAGGATGTCACACGGCGCTAACTTTATCGTTCCAGTGCTTGGTAAAATAATGACTATGCCAGGTCTTCCAAAGGTGCCCCAGGCTGTAAAGTTTGATATATTTGAAAGTGGAGAAATCCAAGGAATATACTAATCGTTTTTAGATTGTAAATTTTTTATTATTCTTAGGGTCGCATTAAAAGAAAAATGCGACCCTAAGAATTTCTACAGTAGATCTATGCTTTCAAAGCTCTCTTCAACCCCTTCTTTTCTCTTTATACTTTTCTTTGTGAAGGAAATAACTACAGCAATTACACACATTACTAAGAGACTGATCATTACAAATGAGAAACCGTTCATAAATGCTATTCTATAAATTGTAAACGGAGCTTTTGATTCAATAAGATACCCGTGTTGTGCAAGAGTATTTAGTTTTAATGATGTAAATATCATACTTGATATGTCTACTCCGAATATAAGACCAAGTGCTCTCATCATGTTTAACACGCCACCTGCAACGCCAAGCTTATCTTCTGGAGCCGAAAGCATTATTGCACTGTTGTTGGGTGGAGTGAAAATGCCCATTCCTAAACCAAGTATTATAAATATTAACGTGAGAAAATAAATATTTATAATGTCGTTTAAAAAAGATAGAAGAAATACAGCTACTGCACAAATGATCATTCCCAGAGTAGTCATAAATCTTGAACCAATTTTATCAGATATGGCTCCTGCGAATGGAGCTATCAAAGCCATGGCAAGCGGTATAGGTGTCAATATAGATCCTACGATTTCTGCATCGTAGTGCATTATGTCTTCTAGATAAAATGGCATCAAGAACAGAACTGCAAAAAGCACATAATATGATAAAAAGCCTGTAATGTTTCCAGTAGAAAAATCCCAATTTTTAAAAATTCTTAAGTCTAACATGGGATTAGCAGTTTTCAATTCCCTTAATATAAACAAAGGCAGTATTATAAGGAAAGCTAAAAAGCAAAATATAATAAATGGTGATGTCCAGCCTATTTTCGTTCCCTGATCTATTGCCAACACAAGAAATCCCAACCCCGTAGCGCACAAAATAACCCCGAGAAAGTCAATTTTGTGGTTCTTCTTTAAGCTGGGTTTGCTGGCTGGCAAGATAAATAGTGCCATTAATGTGCCAATAATGCCTATTGGTACATTAATGTAAAATATCAGCCTCCAATTTAAAAGAGAGATAAGTATACCGCTGATAAACGGACCTATAGACATTGCTATTGCCTGAACTGCACCTTGTATTCCTATGGCTCTGCCTAACTCATTCTTTGGAAATGACTGTGTTATGATAGCTACTGAGTTTGCCTGGAGCATGCCAGCACCTACTGCCTGAAATACCCGAGAGAATATCAAAAAATACGCATTTGGTGAAATTCCACAAAGAGCTGAACCTATTGTAAATATGATAAATCCTATGTTATACATCTTGGTTCTTCCGAACATATCGGCAAGTCTTCCAAAAAATGGTAGAAAAACCGTTAGGGTTAACATATATCCCATTACAACCCATTCAATCATTGACATTGGTACTTGGAATCTATTTTCAATTGTTGGAGTAGCTACGTTTACAATGCTTACGTCTAATGCAGACATTGTGGCTCCGATTAGAACAGTTAAGAGGATAAACCATTTCCATTTTGGATTTGAAGAGAAGTAAGGATGAGGAAACACCATTTTTTTCGTCATAAACCTGTCCCCTTTGTTTTATTTAAATTACCTTAAAACTAAACTATGCTTAATTTATGAAATTTGAATTAGAATCCAATTAAAATTAATTTAATTTCATATTAGAAAATAGTGTTTTAAATATTAATTGTATTTTAATAATATTTTAATTATTAAATTTTAACTAACTCTATAATAATCTGAATCAAATACTGAATTTTCGGATTTTGGAGTCTTGATAGAGTCTGGCATAGTAAAAAAAGCAATAGCTAATAGAATCCATGATATAAACATTCCAATAAATCCTATAGCAAAAATTGTCAATATTGCACCCCAGAACATTACGTCTCCCGATGTTTTGAAAAGTTCATTGTCTGTAAATGAAGTAATTAAAATTAAGCTCTTTCGAAAAAAAACAGCAGAGGCGATTATAAATGAATAAAAAATTATAAGGCTTAAAAATATATTTGCTCCAAAATTCCAATGTCCCGAAAATACCGAGACGAATGTGTATAGCCCAAGAAAAAGAGAAATAGCAGTCCCTACAATTCCTATTAAAAAAGATTTTACAATATTTGAATAGATATCGCTCTCTTTCAAGAGTTTAGATATGTTGTATATAGATATAACAAACATTATTACACCGATTATGAAAAATATATGACCTATACCAGGAATTAAAGTAAACGCGATTAAACCAGAGCCTACTCCACCAAGAATCTTTTCTTTTGAGAAATTTAACATTTTTTACTCCTTAAAATTTTATAAAAGATTATAAAATATATTTTATTATAATTGAATTATAACTTTTCAGATCGGGGGCTTTATGAAGTTTGATAGAAGAGTAGAAGAAGTTCAGGCTTTTGATAAACCTGGCAAGTATATTTTGTATTGGATGCAGGGAGCTTTTAGGACAACGTATAATCACAGTCTTGAATATGCTAAATATTTATCAAATGAACAATCTCTTCCGCTAATGGTCTTGGTTGTGATAGATTTTTCTTATCCTGAGGGAAATTTTAGAAGTTTCAAATTTTTTCTTGAAGGGCTAAAAGACGTTTCTGACGAACTGATATCACAACAAATTGGAATAGACATAGTAGTTGGAAGGTTTCAAGACATTTTGAGGCCTTATATTGATAATGCAAAAATGATGGTTACCGATAAATCTTATCTGCCGAATTTGATAAACATTAAAAATGCTATTTATGATGAAAATAAGATTACAGTTTATCAGGTTGATACCAATCTAGTCTTGCCAGTAAATCTGGCTAGTCCAAAAAGAGAATACGCAGCATATACTATTAGACCAAAAATTCTAAAACATCTTGAAGAACATAGACATGATTTCGAAGAGGTTAAATATAATGGTGCTTTTTTACATCCAAAGATCGAGATTGATTTAGATAACATTGAGAACGAATTAATCAGACAAAATTTAATTTTTGTTTCGCCTGCGCCATATGTAGGTGGCTACAAAGAAGCTAAAAAAAACCTTGATGACTTTATTGGGAACAAGCTTAAATACTACAAAGACTGTAGGAGCGACCCGAATAAAGACATTGAGAGCAACCTTAGCCCATACTTGCACTTTGGGAATATTAGCCCAATTGAGATTTTAAATGAATTAGAAAAGGTGGAAGGAAATCCTGAAAACTATTATTCGTTTCAAGAGGAATTGGTAGTTAGAAGAGAACTGTCTCACAACTTCACTTATTATTCAAATGATCTAAATAATTTAGAAAACTTATTGCCTTCTTGGGCCATTAAGACTTTTGATGAACACGAGGATGATAAAAGAGAATATGTTTATTCATTAGAAGAGTTTGAAGACAGCAAGACCCATGATGAGATCTGGAACGCATCTCAGCGAGAATTGAAAAAAAGAGGCAAAATTCATAACTATATGAGAATGTATTGGGGCAAAAAGATAATTGAATGGTCTAAGAATATTGAGGATGCCTATGACGCTATGATTTATCTAAATAACAAATACGCTCTTGATGGCAGAGATCCAAATAGTTATGTGGGCATACTCTGGTGTTTTGGCTTACACGATAGGGCCTTTAAGGAGAGAAAAATATTTGGCAAGGTTAGGTGGATGTCACAGGGCTCTTTAATTAGAAAGTTTGATTTAAATAAATATATAAAAAACTGAGAATAGATACTATAATATTTATTAGGTATCTAAATTAAATACTTAATACTTTTCTGGAGGCTGCTATGATAGATATTTCTTCATTTAACGCAGTTGTTGAGCTTTCTCTTAGATGGGAAGCATATAATATCTTACATGAAGATAGATATTATATTTCTAAGTTAAACCTTTGGAGGGATATTTTCCCTAAAGAATTTTATGAAAAATTTATAAATTCTGATGTAGGATCTCTGATAGAAGGAGAGTATTTGCAAGGAGAATATATTGAAAGATATGATCCAAAAAAAACTTTTTTTATAAATTATTCTCAGTTCAATAAAAAGTTTATAAAAGATAGAATAATTGAGCCAAAAATTGGTAGATTTTATCCAAAAGGAATTATTGATGGAGTTTCAAATATATTTAAAGATAATTTTGAACCTTTTAGGTTAGTAGGGATAGAGAATGACAAAATTTTAGTTGACTTTAATCACCCCTTTTCAAGGTATGATTTTGTCGCAAGGGCCAACTTTATCGATCTAAGACCGAAAAACCCTGAGATTGGCGGTAAGTGCATTGATTGGTTTGACAAAGTTGCATTTGACGCAGGGATACAAGCAAGGTGGAACAACACTCCAACCGATTTCTTTTCTGGTGAATCGCTTGAAAGGGCAGATGAAAATGACGATTTAGTTTTTTATTCGTCTCCAAGATTTGTAAATCATATTGACCTTACTGCTATAGAACATATTTCTTCAATTTATGGCTCATTACTGAAACCAAATACTGATATTCTTGATTTTATGTGTAGCTGGGATTCTCATCTTCCTAAAAATGTTAAGTTCAATAGAGTCAGTGGTCTTGGATTAAACGAAAAGGAATTATCAGAAAACAAAGCTTTAGATGATTGGACATTGCAGGATCTAAATTCTAATTCTATACTGCCATATGAGGATAGCTCCTTTGATTCGGTTGTATGTACCGTTTCAATTGAATACTTAAATAATCCCTTTAAAATATTTAATGAGATTCTTAGGATATTAAGACCTGGTGGAGTTTTTATTGTTACCATTTCAAACAGATGGTTTGCCCCAAAGGCTATTAAGATATGGCAGGATTTGCACGAATTTGAAAGAGTTGGTATGGTTTTGGAGTATTTTATACAGTCTGGGTTTGGAAATATTAACACCTTGTCTATAAGGGGGTATCCTCGTCCTGAAGGTGATAAATATTTTTTCAGAGAGGAATTTTCAGATCCTGTTTTTGCGGTATGGGGAGTTAAAAATAAGTAAGATATAATTTTAATTATATTGAAAATTAAGAATTTGAGGTAGGTAAACTATGAATATTGCAAAGCCAAAGATTGTAGTCAGTGCCTGTTTAGATTTGCAGCCAGTTCGCTATAATGGATTATTTGTTAAAGATGATTTTGTTATCAAGCTTAAAAATTACTGCGAATTTATTACGATTTGTCCTGAGTTATCAATAAATCTTGGCGTCCCTAGGGATAGAATTATAGTGTACAAGTCAGACGACGACTTTAGGCTGTACCAAACATCCAAAAATAGAGATTTAACTGATGAAATGCGCTCTTTTTCAAATAATTTTTTGACTTCTTTGAGCGGTTTCGATGGCTTCCTCCTTAAGGGAAAGTCTCCCTCCTGCGCAATAGGCAATGCACTGGTATACAAGGATAAAGAGGCAAAAGTCTATCACGCGAAGGGGAGAGGGATGTTTGGGGCCGAAGTTATAAAAAAATTCCCTAATTTTCCTACAGAAGATGAAGGCAGACTGAAAAATGTAAATATTAAACAAAATTATATAATAAGAATATTCTCTATCGCAAACCTTAGAGAGTCGATGCTTAAAATTAACAATATTAAAGGATTAATGGAATTTCACAGAGAGAATAAATATTTATTAATGGCGTTCAATCAGCAGAAATTAAAAGCAATGGGATCTTTAATAGCCAAATATCAAAAGGATAGCGATTTTGAAGAGACTAAAAAAACTTATTTTGATCTATTTGTAAGCTCTCTGGCTAGTAGAACTAGCAAGGGGAAGTATTTAAATGTATTACAGCATATTTTTGGATATTTTTCAGATAAATTAAATCCAAATGAAAGAAATTACTTTATTTCTTTAACTGAAAAGTATTTTAATAATATTGTAGATTTAAAAACTCTAATTGAAATCTTAAAAATTTGGTCTTATAGATTCGAAGACAAGTATATCTTGGAACAAACTATTTTAAACCCATATCCAGACGATTTGGGATAAAATTTTTATATTTTATTTAAACATTCCTAAGCATTTTTATTATTATACACATGTTAAAATAAGATATATAAATTGAGAGGAGATAGTTTTAATTGATTTATAAGAGAAAGATATTAACACATCCAAATTCACTATTGAAGATGCGAAGCCTTCCAGTGTTAAAGTTTGATAAAGATCTTGAATTTCTTGTTGAAGAAATGGCACACATAATGATCTCAAACAATGGAGTAGGGCTGGCGGCGCCTCAGGTAGGTGAACTTAGCAGATTTTTTATTTACAAAATTGATGATAATTTGCAGGTAGTTGTTAATCCCGAAATTATTGAAAAGGTTGGTTCAGAAGTTGACACTGAAGGTTGCTTAAGCGTACCTGGAGTTTTCGGGCCCGTAGAAAGGGCTTTTAAAATAATCGTTCAAGCCCAAGATTTATATGGAGAAACAATTCTTCTAAATAAAGAAGGCTATGAAGCAAGAGTCATACAGCACGAATTCGATCATCTAAATGGCAGTCTTTTTATAGATAAAGCTGAATATCTGGAAACGGCTGAGGATAGATCCAAAAAACAAAAAGAAAAACTTGAAAAATAAAATTTTTATATATTAATTTAGGAGGAAATGCTTTTTGAACTTGATTTTTCTTGGAACCCCCGTTTACTCTGTCAATGTGCTAAAAGTATTGACTCAATCAAAGCATAATGTTTTAGGTATAGTGACCAAAAAGCCATCCTGCTATGGAAGGAAAAAGGTTCTTAAACCTTCTCCAGTTGAGATATTTGCCAGAGAGAACAATATACCCTTATATAGTGGAAAAACTAAAGACCCTGACTTTTTAGATTTTTATTCATCCTTGAAACCAGAAATAGGAGTCGTTGCCTTTTTTGGAGAGATCATACCCTTGAGAGTTATTGATCTTTTTAAATATAAGATGATAAACCTTCACCCATCCTTGTTACCCAAATATAGGGGTATCGCTCCTGTGCCCAGAACGATCTTAAATGGAGAAGATCTTTTTGGAGTCACAATTCATGAGGTAGTAAAGGAATTAGACTCAGGAGATATATACGACCAGATTTCTTTTAAAATATCTGAAAAGAAAAACACTGAGGAGATATTAGACTTTCTATCAATTGAGGGCTCGAAACTATTGATTAAAGTTTTAGATTCTATAGAAAACAATTCTTCAAAAAAATATTCTCAAGACAATTTTGAGGCTACTTATGCCCAATTGTTAGAATTTAATGAAGCAAAGTTTTCATTTGAAGATTCTGCAATAAATATAGAAAGAAAAGTTTTGTCGGCCAATCCAGATCCTATTGCTAGGACAACTTCCAGCAAGGGTGAACTTTTAGTTTATAGTGCATATTCATCTCAAGGCAGTGCTAAGCCATTTGAAATCGTGGGTGTGGAGGGAGAAGCTTTAAAGGTCGGAACAAGCGATGGGATAATATCTTTGGTAGATGTTCAATTTCCAGGGAAAAAAAGGATTAAAGGTAAAGACTTATTAAATGGTTTGAGATTGAGAATTGGAGACCTTTTATAACTTTTGGGCATTACTAATTCAAGGCTATATGCTTTTAAAATATTAAAGAGAATAATTTATCAGGGTGCATACCTTCACCTTGTTACCAAAAATATTGATTTGTATGGAAGAGATAGAGCTTTTTTTAAGCTAATTGTAAATTCTGTTTTAAAAAATGGTTATAAATTATTTGAGAAATTGTCAAAGGAAAGATTGTCCAAAAGTGAAGTGATTGCATTGTTGATGGCAATCGTGGAACTAAAACTTCTTAATAAAGAAAGACATATAGTTTTCAGCCAATACGGATCAATAACTGAAAAGGATTTCTATACGAAAAGATTTTACAAAATCTTAACTTCGCTCGAAAATGATGACTGTATAGATAGCGATATAAGTTTGCCAGATTTTTTAAATAATCAAGTTGTTGATGCAAAATTGGATATAAAAAGTTTAAATAACTTTAAACTTATTCCATTGCCAGGTTTTTTTGTTCTCTCCAAGGACATTGAGATTTCTAATATAATAAATTCTCTTTCAGATAAACTTTATCCTGGCAAAATTTTTAAGAATTACTATTACACTGATTCTTTTTCTGAGATATTGGAAAAATTACCTAAAGAAAGCTATCTTGTTATATCCGAGAGCTCTATGTTATCAGTTTTAATCCTTGATCCAAAACCTGGGGAGCATATTATCGAGGTTGGAGCGTCTCCCGGTGGCAAGAGCGTGTTTTTAGAATACATATTGAAAGATTATACTTCTGATTCAAATAAGCCTGAAAAGATAGTCTCTGTCGATATCTCAAATAACAGAATTAGCGCTCTCAAAAAAACTTGCGAAGAATATAATTTAGAACTAATTACCCCAACTCTATATAATTATGATACTGTTTTCGCTATCTCGGATAAAATTCTAATAGATGCCCCTTGCAGCGGACTTGCTACAATAGGAAGCAAACCTGATATTATTTTTCATTTAAAAGAGAATGATATAAAGTTATTGTCTGAAAAACAAGAAACTATTTTAGACTTTTTTAAGAAATTTTTAAAAATTAATGGCAGAGTTGTATATTCTGTTTGTACTTTTACAGCATTTGAAGGAAAGAACCAAATTGATAAATTTTTACAAAAGAACAAAAATTTTAGAACTATAAATGGTGTTATATCTTCTAAATATATACATCAGGATATAATTATAGAGAACTCAATTCCGAAAATAGACTGGGTTGGTCTCAACTTAGAGCCTTTTTTTATTTGCTGTTTAGAGAAATATTGTGAATAAAGAAAAGTTTTTTGATTTTTCTTTAAGTGAGCTTGAAAAATATTTTTTAGATTTAGGTTTGCCAAAATACAGAGCGAAACAAATTTTTTCATGGGTCTATAAGAATAATATTTATGATTTTCAACTTATGTCTAACCTTAGCTTGGATTTAAGAAAATATTTAGAGTCGCACTTTGATATATCTTTTTTATTAGCAGAGAATGTTGTCCAATCGAAAGATATGAGCATGAAATTCTTGTTTGATCTTGGGAATTCAGAATTTATTGAAAGCGTTTATATAAAACATAACAATAGAAATACAATATGTGTTTCTTCTCAGATAGGCTGCCCTGTGGGATGTGCAATGTGTTCGACTGGGAAGATCGGCTTTAAAAGAAATTTGAAAGCATCAGAGATTATTCTTCAAGTTCTTTCTGTTGAAAATGTTATCATGCCTAAATCTGGGAAAATTGATAATATTGTTTTTATGGGAATGGGCGAGCCCATGCTGAACTTTGACAATGTAATTAAGGCTATTAGAATATTAACCGATAAGAGTGGGAGAGCAATGAGCCCAAGGAGAATGGTAATTTCTACTAGCGGATATGTAGATGGCATTAGAAAGCTTAAAGATGAAAATCTTCCAATAAAATTGGCTATTTCTCTTCATGCAACTACTGACGAGGTTAGATCTAAGCTTATTCCTGTAAATAATATTTTTAATATTGAAAGACTTCTTAGGGCAGCAGAAGAATACGCCATAAGTTCGAAAAGGCGAGTAACCTATGAGTATATTTTGATGGACGCCATAAACGACAGCGATCAGGATATTATTAGATTAAAAGATCTTTTAAGAGGACTTCATGCTCACGTTAATCTTGTAAAATATAACCAGTCGAATTCTAATGTTACAATAAAATCTAAAATGCAAAGGATTAAAATCTTTGAGGAGTCGCTTAATAATTTTGGCATAAAAACCACCATAAGGATATCTAAGGGTGAAGATATAAATGGAGCCTGTGGTCAGCTGGCACTCTTGACCGAACAGCTTGCAAAGGAAAATATTGTAGAAGATGAATGAGTTCGAGATAGAGAAAGGGAGTGAGGGATATACTTATGTTAGATACGGATGTTGAAGATGAAATGAACTTACATGAATCTTTTATGAAAAGGGCTTTGGAATTAGCCTTAAATGGGAAATACTTTACTTCTCCAAATCCTATGGTTGGATGTGTGATTGTAAAAGATAAAAAGATTATCTCAGAAGGTTATCATATGGCTTTCGGCGAGCCCCATGCGGAGGCAAATGCATTGAAGTCGAAAGATATAGATTTTAGTGGTGCTGACTTATATGTTACATTGGAACCATGTCTTCATTATGGTAAAACTCCTTCTTGTACTTCAAAAATAGTTTCTTCAGGGATAAAAAGAGTGTTTATTGCCACATTAGATCCAAATCCGAAAATGAGTGGGAAATCAGTCGAGATACTAAGGTATGCAGGAATAAAAGTTGTAAATGGAATTTTAGAGAAAGAAGCCCAATTTATAAATAGACACTTTTTTAAAGCTATGAATAGATCCCTACCATGGGTGATATATAAATGTGCAATGACCTTGGATGGCAAGACAGCGGATCATAATTTCAAGAGTAAATATATTTCCTCTGAAAAGTCTCGAAAATATGTTCATGAACTTAGAGCTGAATGCGATGCTATTATGGTTGGCTATAGGACTGCAATTTTTGATGATCCACTTTTAAATGTGAGACTTAAGGGTGTAGAGAAAAAATTAGCAAGGGTTATAGTAGATCCCAGGGCTGCTCTGCCAAAAGATTTGATGGTTTTTAACACTCCTAACGAGGGCGATACCATACTTGCAATTCAAAAAGGTTCAAGAAACAAAATTTCTGATCAGATTGAAAGTCAGGGCGTACAGATCCTTGAATTAGACGAAAAGAAATTTTATACGAATCTTATGAGAGAGCTTTGTAAGAGAAATATTATAAAAGTTTTGCTTGAAGGCGGCGGATCCCTTGCCTTCCATATTCTAAAAGAAAAATTGATAGATGAGTTAAACTTTTTTATAGCTCCTAAGATATTAGGTGGGAGAAATTCTCCTACACCTTTTTCTGGTCCCGGATATGAAATCGATCAAAACATAGTGATATTGAATCCGCTTAAAACAAAAAAAATAGGCAATGATGTATTGGTTACCTCTCTTGTAGAATATAATTAACATAAATATATAAATACAAAGATTCTAAAACTGGAGGAATATATTGAGGATAGTTGTAGGTCAGGTTAACCCCGTTATTGGAGACTTTGAGCATAATTTTGTGTTAATCGAGAAGACGTATAAAAAGGGCTTAGAAATCAATGCTGATTTAGTGGTCTTGCCTGAAATGGTAATTACAGGTTATCCCCCAAAAGATTTATTGGAAAGGGAAAACTTTTGTGCAAGAGCATTTGAGTACAACGAAATGGTTGTTGAGTTGACTCAAGATATCCCGATTCTTTTTGGTTCTATCCAAAAAAACAAAGAAGTTGGTAGAAAGATTCATAATGTGGGCATCTTAGCAAAAAATAAAAAAATTATCGGTCTTGCAAAGAAAATGCTTTTGCCTTATTACGACGTATTTGATGAGACCAGGTATTTTGAACCAGGCCAGAGTCCATTTTTTATAAATATAGATGGTAAAAATATACTTGTAACTGTGTGTGAGGATCTTTGGGGATTGGGCGATGAATGTAATTTATATGGCGAAAATCCGCTCAAGGATGCAATAACAAAAAATAAAGAAAGTCAGAAAATAGATTTTGTAATAAATATTTCTGCATCTCCTTACCATTCTATAAAATTTAATCAGAGAAAAGATATTTTTTCTAAAATTACTAAAAATTTTGATTTTGATCTGCTATATGTAAATTGTGTTGGAGCAAATGATGAGTTGATATTCGATGGTGCGAGTTTTTATATGTCAAAGTTAGGACAGATAAAATATTTAGCGCCCTTTTTTGAAGAAAATATTTTTTCTATTGATACAGACGAGCTTATTTCAGGTAAAGTCTGTGTAAATGAAGATTACGACTTAACAGAGTTAATGTACAGGGCTTTAGTATTTGGCCTTAAAGAATATGGTCGAAAGACCTGTTTTAGCGGAGCAGTTTTAGGCCTTAGCGGGGGAATAGATTCTTCTATAACTGCTTGTATAGCTGTTGATGCTTTTGGTTGTGAGAACGTAATAGGGCTAATTATGAACTCACCATATAACTCAAATGAAAGTCTTGAGGATGCTATGGAGTTGTCAAAGAATCTTAACATTAAAACAGTAGTAATTCCTATAGAATCTTTAATGAAATCTTTTGACATATCTTTGATGGATGTCTTTAAAGGTTATAATAAAGATGTTACAGAAGAAAATCTGCAAGCAAGAATAAGAGGGAATTTGCTTATGGCAGTTTCGAACAAATTTAACAAGCTTTTGTTAAGCACAGGAAACAAATCTGAAATGGCAGTTGGTTACACTACTTTATATGGTGACCTTACTGGTGGTTTAGCTGTGATTTCAGATATTTATAAGGAAGACGTTTATAATATCTCAAGATGGTTAAACACAAAGAGAAAAGTTATACCAGATAGGGTTCTTACAAAAAAACCATCAGCAGAGCTAAGACCTGGCCAATACGATCAAGAAAAGTTGCCTCCTTATGAAATTTTAGATAAAATTTTAAAATTGTTTATCGAGAATGCACAATCGATAAAAGAAATTGTTTCTTGTGGATTTGATCAAAAAATAGTTTCTGAAGTCGTTTCAATGGTTGTTAGAAATGAATATAAAAGGAGGCAAGCTCCGCCCACCCTGAAGGTCAGCGGAAAAGCCTTTGGTTATGGCAGAAGATATCCAATTGCAATGAAACCAAAGTTGGAGGATCTATAGAAAACAAGGAGGTTTTTCAATGATAAAAATTGCTATTTTAGGTCTTGGGAATGTTGGCAGCAGCGTTCTAAGCATAATAAGAAATAATCAAGATGTAATTTTTCACAAAATTGGAGAAAAATTTGATTTGGTAGGGGCACTTGTCAGAGACAAGGCAAAACATTCAGATAAAAATATATATTTAGCCTCATCGTTTGAAGAGATCTTATCTTTAAAGCCAGATATAATTTTAGAGTTAATTGGATCTGTGCATCCTGCACTCGAATACATTACTAAATCAATTGAAAACGGTATTCCAGTTGTAACAGCAAATAAAGAAGTTTTGGCAAAACATCCAGAAGAAATATTCTCTCTTGCAGATAGAAAGAGAGTCCCAATATACTTTGAAGCTGCTGTTGGAGGCGGTATCCCCATAGTAAGACCCTTAAAGGTTTGTTTATCAGCGAATAGAATTGAAGAAATTGTTGGAATCTTGAACGGTACCACAAATTATATATTGACCAAGCTTGATAACGGAAAAGAATTTGAGGATGCTTTAAAAGAGGCTCAGCAAAAAGGTTATGCTGAAGCAAATCCAGATTCTGATCTGTCTGGAATGGATGCGCTATATAAGATAGCTATTTTGTCTTCGGTATCTTTTGGAAAATTGATCGATCTAAAAGAACTTTCATTTGAGGGAATAAATAATGTTAGCCTTAAAGATGTTCTGTATGCCAAAGACCTTGGATACAAGATCAAGCTAATTGCAAGAGCGTGCGTAAAAGACGACAAATACGATATTAGAGTATATCCAATGTTACTGCCTTATTCTCATCCATTGGCTTCGGTAAATAATAATATGAACTCTATATTAGTTAAGGGAGATTATGTAGGTTCGGTTATGTTTTATGGTCAGGGGGCAGGAGGGAATCCTACAGCATCAGCAGTAGCAAGCGATATAATGGATATAAGCTGGCATATAAGAAATTCTCACACTCATAGACTCTCTGGAAACATTAGATCGAAGGCTGCAATCTTAAAACCAGATGAGTTGTTTTCAAGATTTTATTTAAGGGCTATTGTTAACGACAATCCGGGCGTTCTTGCAAAAATTGCTAAGGTTTTAGCTGATCACAGTGTAAGCATAAAAAGTATGGTTCAAAAAACTAGTGAAGAAGGTTTTGCTGAGTTAGTTTTTATCCTTCACCAGTGCAATGAACAAAATTTTTATACTGCTATTGAAAAGCTAAACTCTATTGAAAGCGTGAAAAAGATAGCTCTTACATTGAGAGTTTATCAAGATTAAAGCGTCTAAAAAGAAATTATTGTTCCCTGTCTGCCGGTAACATTGTCTCTACGGTATGAATAGAACAAATCATCTCTTTCATAAGTACAGAGTTTCAATATACAAATATCAAAAACGTCGTATTTTCTAAATATGTGTTCTATACCGCCTGCAATATCGATATAATATTTATTTTGGCTTTTCTTTATGTGAAAGGATAGATCTTCGTGAGCTTCGAAGGATTCCGCTATATCTTTCTCCACTTCAAGGTGTTGCCATGATATGCCTGGTCCTACAGATACAATAAGATTTTGAGGTTTAACCCTGCCGAATTTTATTATGTCAAAAAATGACTCTATTATACCCTTATACAGTCCCCTCCAGCCAATGTGAAGAACTGCTATGAAGCTCTTTTTCTTTTCTGTTATTAATACAGGATAACAATCTGCAGTTTTTATAAACAATGGCAAATTATTTTTTGAAGTTATGAGACCATCAGTTTTTCTCACAATACCAGGAGCAAGAGTTTGTTTTGTATAAAATGAATGAATTTGTTCTGCTTCGCACCATTCTGGACCAACTTGCGTTTCTGCACAAAGTATTTTGCGGTTTTCAACAATATTTTCGCGAATGTCATTCGTTTGAAAAGATAGGTTTAGACTGTCATATGGTTTCTCACTTACACCAGAAAGTCTCGTTGAAAAACCATGCTTTATGCCTAGTCGCAATAATCTCTCATCCTGTATTAGTGATTGAGATTTAAAAATAAAGGGATAGGGTAATTGTTCACTCATTTTAAAAGCTCCTTTGCGTGTTTTAGTCCATATTCGCTAATATTACCCGATAACATTCGAGAAAGTTCTTCTAACCTTTCATTTTCATATAGCGCTTTAACCGTCACATGTGTTACATCATCTTTCTGCTCTTTTATGATTTTGTAATGAAGATCTGCACAAGCTGCAAGATTGGCTTGATGAGTAATTATAAAAATTTGGTTGAAATTTGACAGCTCTAACAACTTCTCTCTTAATTTTACTGCTGCGAAACCTCCGATACCAGAATCTATCTCGTCGAATATAAATGTTTTGGAATTTTTATTTTCGTCATTGTTCAATAGTTCTAAGGCCAACATAATTCTTGAAAGCTCTCCTCCTGATGCTACTTTTTCAAGAGTTTCAAGAGGTATTTCAGGATTTGCGCTAAAGTAAAATTCAATTTCTTCGGCACCGTATCTTGAAAATGATTTGCCGTTTATTACAATGTCGCCAGATGGTTCATTGAAGATTACCTTAAACTTTGCATTTGGAATATCAAGCTCTTTAAGTTCGTTTTCTACGCTTTGCGAGAAGATATCAATATTGTCAGATCTTTTCTTGCTGAGCTCATCGGCCAATCTTATAACTTCATTTTTAAAATTTTCTAAATTTAATTCTAATAACTCTTTTTCCTGTTCTAAATCAAAAATTTTGTTTATCTCTGACTCTATATCAACTCTTGCTGTCTCTATTTGTGCAATTTCTTGAAGCTTTAAGATTCTTCTTATTTTCTCAGCGGCTGCCAATCTATCTTGTATATATAAAAACCTTTCAGCAAAATCTGGCATTTTAAGAATCTTGGCCTCTACTTGTTCGCAAAAAGTTTCATAAGAAGATTTTAGATTCATAAAAGAATCAAATAGGTCATTGATTTGTTCATATTTTGATAGATTTTTTATCTCAACAGAAAGAGATGATATATAATCATATAAGCTTGATGGATATGAAATAATGCCAGATATTTTTTGCAATTTTTCGTTGACTAATTCGCTTTGCTTAAGTATATCTCTTTCTTCTAATAGTTTTGCAATCTCGCCTTTATAAAAATTTTCATTGTCTATTATCTTCAAAAGATCTTGTAAAATCTCTTTTCTATTCTTTATGTCTTTTAAATTTGTATTTAACTCAGATAATTTTTGTATACATCCCCTATATCGCTCAAAGGCCTTTTGATATGACTTTTTCAGCTCAGTATTTTCTGAGAAGGAATCGAAAACTTCATTTTGATATGACTTCTTAAGGAGTGACTGATTGGCATGTTGGCCTGTTAGCTCTATAAATTTAAGAATAGATTTTATGGCTTTTTGGTTTGATATCTTGTCGTCAATATAAGTTGAACTTTTGCCACTCTGATTTGTAACCTTTTTTATTTTTATATCTTTTGAGCCTTCTTTGTGAAGTCCATTTATTTCAATAGTTATAATTGAGGGTTTATCTGGATTTTTTGGCACAAAGATAACTTTTTCTCCTAAGAATGATGCGATAGCTCCTGTTATAAGCGATTTGCCTGCGCCAGTCTCTCCAGTTAAAGCATTTATTTTTTTTGTAAATTCGATAGTAATATTATCGATTATTAGAGTATTATCAATTGTGATTTTTTTAATTATTCCTGAATCAAAATATAATTCTGATATGTCATTTGGCATATTACTTATTTCCTTTAAAGCCAGTTTTATATCTATAGCTAAATAAGATTTTCATGTTCCCCACGACATCTTTTCCTTAAGTTTTTTAAAAAAAGAGGTTTTTTTACTGAACAAAAGGGTTATTGACTTTGCAGAAGGTGTAATTATTGATTTTTCAACGCCTTTCAATGGGGTTATGCATTGTCCGTCTACGCTGTAATAAAGCGTTTTGTATTTAAGATCGAATTCTATTTCAATCGCTTTTCTTTTAATGACCATTGGTTTGCAGCGGGGATCTCTGGAAGAAATGGGAGTGACTACCATACAATCAAAAAAATGTTCAACTATTGGACCTCCAGCAGAATATGAATATGCTGTGGAGCCGATAGATGATGAAACTATAATTCCATCAGAAAATACTTTAAATGTTGTACCGTCGATTTTCAATATCCAGGGAACCATCAAAGGGTCTGATCTTGAAAATATTATTTCATTTAGCGCATATTTTATCTTATCCAAAGTCATTATCTCAAGAAGGCTGATTTTTTCTGAATATACATCAGGGAATTTTATTAAAAATTCTTCTAATTCGTCTACAGAACCAGTAGACAAAAACCCAAGCCTTCCAAGATCCAGTACGAATATTGGAATATTTTTATCTAAATTAATTTCATGGATCAACCTTAGCAACGTTCCATCGCCGCCAAAAGTTATTATTGCATCTCCGTCCCCTCTAATTGGAAAATTTGTAATATCATGCGTTTCTTTATCAATAGAAAAAAATGTATACTTTTTACTTAAACGATAAAGAAAATCCAAGTTATATTGCTTTTTTGGGTTTACTTTAATCAAAAAAATATGATCTACCATTTTTTATCACCTTAAAAAAGATTTTTTTGCATAATATAATTTTCAATATTTTAAGTCCGATCGACTAAGAGACGATTAATAGTTTTTAGAATGTCATCATCGCTCATTTTTATTTGTTTCATTATAGAGTTATTATCTCCATGGGGCATAAAGTAATCTGGAAATCCCAAAATATCTGAAAATTTTTCGGCTTGCCCCGATCTTGAGGCCATAAGTAGGCAATACGATCCAAAACCTCCAATAGCTGAATTCTCTTCTACGGTGAATATTTTTGTGTGTGATTTTAATATTTTTTCGAATGTCTCAAATGTTTTTTCAGTCCATGGTTTTATTTTCTTAAAAGCGACTATGCTGACTTCATTTGTCAGATTGTTTTCTTCAATTATTTTGATGCATTTCCATACAATAGGTCCAATTGCTAAAATTGCTATTTTGTTTCCTCTATTTATAAATTCAGGCTCATCGAAATTCGATGGGGCACTTTGCCTCTTGCCTACAATCTCTCCCTTTGGATATCTGATGACTGCAGGTGCATTTAACTTAACCGAATAGTTGAGCATATTTTGTAAATCAATTTCATCAGATGGCACAAGTATGTGTAAGTTTGGTATTGGCAATAAAAACGATAAATCAAATGCTCCATGATGGGTGGGTCCGTCAGGGCCACACAGCCCAGCCCTGTCTAAAACAAATGTTATCGGTAGGTTTTGAAGTGCCACGTCGTGGATTAGCTGATCATAGGCTCTTTGTAGAAAAGTAGAATAAATTGCTACAACTGGTTTCAAACCCTGAGTAGACAAGCCCGCTGCAAAGGTAGCTGCAAATTGCTCTGCAATGCCAACATCGAAAAATCTATCTGGGAATTCATTTGCAAATTTTGTTAAACCAGTGCCATCTGGCATTGCTGCAGTGATAGCAACCACATTTTTATCCTTTTTGGCTATTTCGACTATTGTGTCAGAGAATATTTTTGTAAAAGATATCTTTTTTTCAAATGGTTTTCCAGTAGAAATTTCGAATTTTGGAGCACTGTGAAAAAAGGTTGGATTTTCTTCTGACATTTTGTATCCATAACCCTTTTTAGTGACTACGTGTAATACCTTTGGCCCTGGATGATTCAAAGTCCTCTCAATTGTAAACTCTAAAAGATTTATGTTATGTCCATCAATAGGGCCGTAATAGTTTATGCCGAGCTCTTCGAAAAAGCATTTTCCTATAAGCACTTCTTTAAAAGCATCCCTAAATCTGAGAGCAAAATCTAAAAAGGTTTTTCCGTTTGGCAGTCTATTGCTAAGAGTTTCTATGGTTGACTTGAAATTTTTATATAAGGTGTGGGTTCTAAGCTCTAATAAGGTTTTGGATAGTGCGCCCACATTTGGTGAGATTGACATTTCATTATGATTTAATATTACTGTTAGATCTGATTTTGTGTGTCCAAGATAATTGAATGCCTCAAGCGCCATCCCGCAGGTCATCGCTCCATCGCCAATTACTGCCACTACTTTGCCTTCTTTATTTAATATCTCTTTGCCGATACATGCGCCTAAACCAGCTGATATAGAAGTTCCAGCATGCCCTGTTCCAAAGAAATCATAAGGACTCTCTTCTCTTTTTGGAAAGCCGCTTATTCCATTGTATTGTCTTAGGGTTGAAAATCTTTCGAATCTGTTGGTCATTAATTTATAAGGGTATATTTGGTGTCCAACATCAAAAACAATAAAGTCCTTTGTCAGGTCTAATTTTGAAAGCAGTGCGATAGTCAGCTCCACTACTCCAAGATTTGAAGATAGATGACCGCCATTTTTGCTGACAGTTTTGATAATTGTTTTTCTAATTTCTTTGGCTAATTTTCTCTTTTCATCTATACTTAAGCTTGCAATTTGTTTCGGATTTTCTAATTTATTTAAAATCTCAATATCCAAAGTAAACTCCTTTCGAACCTTGCGTAAAACTTAATCAATATTTCATTAATATCAGACTAACAAGTATTCCCAAGAAACAACCAGCGATAACTTCAACTGGGGTATGACCTATAAGTTCTCTAAGATGTTCTTCTCTAAAATAATATTTATGACTGAGCTCGTTTATTATTTTGTTTAAGACCTTTGCCTGTTTTCCTGCTGCCTGCCTTACTCCTGCAGCATCATACATTACTATGAAAGCAAAAATAATACTTATTGCAAATAATGAGCTATCTAAGCCTTCTTTTATGCCTATAACTGTAGCCAGAGAGCTTACAAGTGCGCTGTGAGAGGATGGCATCCCTCCAGCCTCTGTAAGATGTCTAAGATTTACTTTGTGGTTCTTCTTCCAATAATAGAACATCTTAAGAACTTGAGCTAAAAGGCTAGCTGTAAATGGTATCCATATTAATTTGTTTGATAAAAATTCATCCAAATATATCTCCACTAAAACCTAATTTATTTACAAACAACCATTTGAATCTATCAAAGAACCTATCATCAAAATTTTTATTCATACATAATATTATAGATTCAATAAGCTTTATTTTTAAATTTTCTATATCATTCCTGGTGGCATATTTAAATATGTTTGCGCCCTGATCGCTTTCTAAGTCTTTTTCGTCGTCCAATATCTGGAAAAGCAAGCCTACATCTCTTCCAAAATTTTCTAAACTTTTTATCTGATTATCTGAAAGTTTTCCAATGATGCCTCCCATCATAAGGCTCGCTTCAAATAAGGCTGCTGTTTTAAGGATCATTATATTGTACATTTGTTCAAAATTTTCAATTTTTGATATATCTAAAATTTGTCCGCCAATCATACCTCTGATACCAGATTTCGACGATAATACCTTAACCAACTCTATAGCAATTTCCTTATTTGATATATTAGATAATATATCAAATGACATTATTTGTAACGCATCTCCAGTCAAGATTGCTTCACCCTCGCCATATTTTTTATGTAAAGTTAACTTGCCACGTCTAAAATCATCATTGTCAATGGCAGGCAGATCATCGTGTATCAGAGAGGCGCAGTGCATTAACTCCAATGATAAAACAGCCTCACTAAGACCAGCTATGGTTTCATAATTGTAATTTGACAGAACATTAATTAGAAAAATAGGTCTTATTCTCTTTCCGCCACTTGCAATGCTGTATACTATGAATTCTTTTGCTTGCTCCGATATGTTATCTAAATTGTAAACAAAAGTGTTTAAAATTTTTTCTACATAACTAATTTGTTTTTGATAAATTTTTTCTATCTCTTTGTCGTTATACAGTTTATTTCTCCCTCCTGGTTTTTGGAAATGCCAATCAAATTGTCTGCCGCTTCCATTGTAAGACGCTGATGTGTAACTACGATCAGTTGTTTACTCTTTTTCAAAATATGGAGCAAATTTATAAATCTTACAAGGTTTGCTTCATCTAATGAAGCATCTACTTCATCAAAATAACAAAATGGTGTCTGGTTGTTCTCCATCAGTGCCACATAAAGTAAAATCGATATCATAGCTCGCTCTCCGCCAGAAAGCATGCCTAAGTTTAGAAATCTTCTTCCTGGCAGCTTCACTTCTAAAGTTATTCCATTCGTAATGGGGCTTTTAGTCGGTATTAGTGAAGCGCTCCCATTAAAAATTTCATTGAAATATGTGCCCAACTTTTCGTTTATTTTCTGTACAGAGTTTATAACTTCACAATTTACGTGATAGTCTAACGATTTGAGTGCTAAATTTGATTCCTTTAGGATGTCTTGTATGCTTTTTATCTTTGACTCTTGCTCGATAATTTCATCCTTTAACTGATTATAGCTTTCTTTAGCCTTAAAATTAATCGGTCCCAAGTCGTTTTTTTGTTTCAAAAGATTGTTAAAGTTACTCTGAAGCTCTTGAATTGCATGATTTCTATAAGTCTTGTTTCCTTCTATTTCTAATTTTTTATCAACAAAACTATTTAGAAAATCATTATTGCTTATTAATTCGGATAAATTTCTTTCTAATAAATCCTTTTTATTTTTTATTTCATAAGATAACTTTAAAACTTCCGATTCTTTTTCGGTCGACTTATTTGAGTCCAATAAAATGCTTACTTCTTTGTATCTTTGCAGATTATCTTTTAATTTTTTTATTTCTGTTTCAAGGATGCTTTTTCTATTTAAAGATGATCGTATATTATCCTTTATTACCGTTAGCTCTATTTTGATTTTATCTATTTTATCATTAATTTCTATTACTTCAGATTCCAGGACTTCCAGATCTTTATTTAATTTAAGAATTCTGTTCTGGTAGTTCAAAATGCTCTCATTTATGGTGTTTATTTCAAAAATAAGTTGGACATTTTCTCTTAAATTATCAGAAACTTCCCCAGATTGGTAGAATGCATCATCGGAAAAATTCTTTGTTTTTGATAATTTAGATTTTATAGATACAAGTTCATTTTCAATTCTTTCTCTCTCACGTAAAATAATTTTAATCTGGGCATTAAGTGAATTTTGTTCAAGGATCAGGCTATGGGTAATCTCTTTTTGCTCTTGAATCCTATTATGTAATCCTTCTGTGATAGCCTTTAAATCATTGTATTCGCTTGTGCTAATTGAATTCTTTGCTGTTTTGTCGCCGATTTGTATCTGTCCATTTGATGAGAAGATTTCACCTTCAAGGGTTACCAGTCTGTATTTCCACAATGATTCATTCTCTCTTAACTTAATCGCATCATCAAACGAATTCAACAAAAGGGTATTGCCAAGAAGGTTGTTAAAAAGAATTGATAGTTTTTTGTCGAAAGTAATAAGACTTATCAAGTATTGAGAGCGGTTTTTCTGTAAAATATCTTCTGTAAGAACTTGGTGCTTGAAAGTCGGCAGCAGATCTAATACGAAAACATTAATCATCTTGTTAATCTTTTTTAAGAAGTGCTTTAGGCTACTGAGATCTTTTTTGTTTTGTAAAACTAAGGATCTTTGATAACTTCCGAGCGACACGCTTACCGCTGTCTTATATCTTTCATCGGTATCATATAGATCTTCTATATAACCTAAAATTCCATCTACTTTTGTGGTTAAGTAGCCAAGAAGTTCTTTGTTCTCATTTTTTCTCTTCTCATTTAATATTTGATCTTTTTCAAATGTTTTACTTATATTTTGGATTTTCAAAATATTATTATTGAATTTTTCTTCCATATTTTTAAGCTCTTTTTGACTCTCGTTTAATTTAAATGAAATATCAGCTAAAGAGTTTTTATTTAAATTAAGCTCTGAGTTAAAATAATTTAAAGACTTTTCCTTTGACTCCAGCTCTTTTAATAAAAGATTATTTTTTTCATTTTCAACAATATTTTTTTCATAATAGTTGAGCAAACTTAAAAGCTCTTTTGGATCCCTTTCTATAAGAGAATCTGGTAGTGAACTCTTTAAATTATCTAATTTTTTTATATTATTCTGATTTTCTAAGTTTGTAAGCTCAATCTCATCCTTTTTGGAATTTAATGCACTTTTATTTGTGTTTAATTTTGATTCATAAAGTGTAAATTGGCCTTCTAACCTTTCAAGGGATATTTCATGCTCATGAATCTCACTGTTTACTTTTTCTAAAATAATATTTTTTGTAGTTAGCTCTCCTTCAAGAGCATTAATCTTATCTTTAATTTCAATATATTTACTTTCACGAGCTTTTTTGTGCTCCGCGATCTGTTTTAGCTCTTTTTCAATATCGAATTGCTCTTTTTCTATAATTAATCTTTCCTTAGTTAAATTATTAAACTGTCTTATTACTATCTCTTTAGAAATGATATCGATCTTATTAGAAATTTCGGAGTATATGTCATATATTTTTAAATCGTTGTATAGGACTTCCAATCTGGATCTATTTTTTCTTAATTCTGTTTGAAATCTTTCTATTTGTTCTTCTTTTTCTAAAATCTTTGATTCAAGATCGACTTTTTCTGCTTTATAGTTACCATAGCCTAAAGACTCTAAGAATATTTGACAAAGCTGGTTTGGATCTAAATCCAAAATTTTATCTACTGTTCCTTGATCTATAATTAGAAACAAAGTTGCACCTAGTCCAAATGGTCTTAGGGCGTTTATCATGTTCTTTCTTTGGACTTCTTTTCCATTTATGAAGTATGTATTATTTCCTCCCCTGGACATAGACCTTTTAACGATAGTTTCAGAATTTGTCGTTTCGAACTCATTAATGAAGCCAATCTCAACTTCACAATAGTTTACTGGTTTAATATTTTTGAATCCAGAAAACAACAATTCTAAAGAAGAATCCGCTCTGATAGAAGAAATCTTTCCACCAAGAGCCCATTTTATGCTCTCACCTATATTGCTTTTTCCAGAACCATTTGGTCCAACTATAATATTTAGGTTTTTGTCAAATTCAAATATAAACTCTCTGTAAAAGCTTTTGAAACCAAATATTTTTAAATTCTGAAGATAAATCTTTTTCCTCCGAAAATTATATGTTTTGATATAATGAAATATAATGATAACATATAAATGAGGTATATATTTGAGTATTAAGTTTGATTTTAAAGCATATATTTGTGTTGGTTGTGAAGCCTGTGTTTTGTTGTGCCCTGTTAATGCTATTAAATTATTAAATTTTAAGGTTTTTTTTGATCACGATAAATGTGTCAAATGCAAAGTTTGTGAGTTGATCTGTCCAATGGGTGCCATAGAATTTAAGGATTAAAGCTAAAGGAGGAAAATTTGGCTAAAGGGATAGCTGTAGTTTTTGCAATAGATCCAGAGTTATGTGAGGCATGTGGTGCATGTGTTCTTATCTGCCCAACAGGCGCTATTTTTATAAGCGAAAAGGATGTAGAATTTTCGGTTATAGATCCAGATAAATGTCAAGGTTGTGGAGTTTGTGCAATTGTGTGCCCCAATGGAGCAGTCAAAGAAAAGATAAACGAATCTTAGTTTCTGTTTTAGAGAGAAATTTGTTATGAGAAGTTTTGTAATTTGTATTTTTTATTACTTGCCTATAGTTATTGGTTAAAAAATGGTTTAGAGAAAATAAAGACACTTGAACAATTCGTTCATATTTTCTATTATTAATATAGTTAAATCATGATTAAATATTTTAAAATAAATTTCAAACAAAATACTAATTTTTATGTTAAAATTAGCCACTATGAGTCAAAAATTTCTTAATCTTTTTTATTCAAAAGGAGGAAAGTTAATAGTTGTTCCTATTTGACAAGGTTAAAGAAGCACTTACTAGAACAAGAAGGGTTTTTAGCTCTGTTGTTGGCATGGAAAACATTGATTGGGATGAAATATTGGAAAAATTCCTACTCGTAGATGTTGGCTCTGATGTGGCAACTGAGATTGTTAAAGATGCTAAGAAAAGATGGCTCAATGCTGCTCCTATTGAGATTGCTTTGAAAGATGCTATAGAAGATTTTCTGCCTGAGGGGAAGCCACAGCTCTTTTTTACAGAAGAGCGTCCATGCGTATGGCTTCTAATAGGTGTAAATGGTAGTGGGAAAACTACTACTTGTGCTAAACTTGCAAAATACTCTATTGAAGAATTTAATGCAAGTCCTATACTTGTGGCTGCCGATACTTTCAGGGCTGCCGCAATTGACCAGTTGAAAATTTGGGGCGAGAGATTGAACTTAGATGTAATTTCCCAAAAAGAAAACTCAGACCCCGCAGCAGTAGTATTTGATGGTCTAAAGGCTAGTAAGGGTAGGAAGAAGAGCCCTATTATTATAGATACTGCTGGCAGACTTCATACTAAAGATAATTTAATGGAAGAGCTTAAAAAGATTGAAAGGGTAATAGGAAAAGAGATTGAAGGTGAGCCCTCCGAAGTTCTTTTGGTTTTGGATGCTTCTACAGGATATAATGCTGTAAAACAGGCTGAGGTATTCGGACAGTCTTTGAAGGTAACTGGTATTATACTTACAAAATTAGATAGTTCTGCAAAAGGTGGTTATGTATTGAATATTTCAAAAAAATTTAATATTCCTGTTAAATTTATAGGCGTAGGAGAGGGCATTGAAGACTTAGTGCCTTTTGATAAGACTCAATATGCTGAAGGGTTGATCCCGTAAAATGCTTTCTGACTTCAGTGAGAAGATTCAAGGGCTTTTTAGAAAATTTAGAGGTTATGGCAAACTAACTGATAAAGAAATTAACGAAATATGCCGTGATATAAGACTTGTATTCCTTGAATCTGACATTGCCTTATCTGCCGCAAAAAAAATTGTTGAAGAGATAAAGACCCGTTTAAACGGTTTAGAATTTACTACTGAAACCTCACCTGGCACATTGGTTTCAAACGTGGTTAGAGAAGAACTGGTCAATTTACTTGGAAAACCTGGCAATATTGACTTTTCTGATAAGCCTTCCGTCATAATGATGGTGGGCATCCAGGGAAGCGGTAAAACTACCACTTCTGCCAAGATTGCGAATTACTTTGCTACAAAAGAGAACAAAAGGCCGATACTTGTAGGGGCTGACGTTAGAAGACCTGCTGCGCAGCTACAATTAGAAAAACTTGCACAGTCTATTAAGGTGCCATTTTTTACTGACAAAGATCCTTTTTTGGCTTTTGAGGGTGCATTGAAACTTGCAAAGACCAACGGAAACGACTTGGTAATAATAGATACCGCTGGTCGTACCCATGTTGATGAGGAGCTTCTCAATGAGCTAAAATTATTAAACGATAGATTTCAGCCAAAGAACAATATCTTAGTAATAGACTCAATGATGGGTCAAGAAGCTACAAAGGTTGCAAAATCTTTTTTTGAGACCATACCTTTGACGGGTGCTATTCTGACAAAGTTTGATGGTGATGCAAGAGGTGGAGCCGCATTTTCTCTAAGAGAAGTTACTGGCGTGCCCTTGGTTTTCTTGGGCATAGGTGAGAAAATCCAGAACTTAGAGAAATTTGATCCTACCAGGGTAGTAAATCGAATTATTGGTATGGGCGACATCGAAGGTCTTATGGAAAAAGTGTCAGACATTAAAATTGATGTAAACAAAAAACCGCCTCAGGAAATCGAAAAGTGGAACTTCGATACATTTTTAGATAGTTTACGTCAAGTTAGAAAAATGGGTCCTTTGGAAGATCTTTTATCAATGATTCCTGGTTTTTCAAATATTAAACAGATGAAAGATATGGTACCAGATGAAAAACAGATGAAAAGGATCGAAGCGGTGATGCTCTCTATGACTGCAAAAGAAAGAAAGAAGCCTGAAATAATAGATGCTAGTAGAAAAAGGAGGATCTCAAAAGGGTCCGGTACGACAATTCAAGAGGTAAATCAGCTTTTGAAACAATATGAAATGTTTAAAAAGATGTTTAAATCAAAGAATTTGAAAAAGGGAATGAAATTACCAAACTTTCCAGTAGGAAGAATTTAAAATATATAATTTTAGGAGGATTATTAGTGGTTAGAATTCGTCTTCAACGTGTAGGTGCAAAGAACCAACCATCATATCGAATAGTGGTTGCTGAGGCAAAGGATCCATTAAATGGTAAGACTCAGGAGGTGTTAGGCTTTTACAATCCATTACCAGAAAAGGCAATAGTAAAAATTGATGTAGAAAAATACAATAGTTATATTGCAAAGGGAGCCAAGCCATCAGAAACAGTAGGAAAACTTTTTTCAAAATATGTAAACTCTGTAGGGTAATTTGACAGACTTTCTCGAAGTCCTTATTAAAAATCTAGTAAGCAATCCTGCTGATGTAGTAATTAATGAATCTGTAGAAGGCAATGACGTTTTTTATGAAGTTTTTGTAAAAACTGAGGATGTAGGAAGAGTAATCGGAAAACATGGACACATAATTAGCTCTATTAGACAGATATTAAAGGCATTGGGAAAGCAAAAGGGTATAAATTATTTCTTAGAGATTAAAGAACAATCAACTCAAACCTGAGAAATATAATTTGAGATCTTTTTATATCTTAACTCTTTTTCCTGAAATATTTAGTAATTATTTTTCAACTAGTCTTGCAGAAAAGGGATTAGATAAGCAGCTTTTCGATGTAAAAATTATAAATATCAGGGATTTTACCAAGAGTAAGTTTAAAAAAGTAGACGATTATCCGTTTGGAGGCTCTTCGGGTTTGGTTTTGCAAGCTCAACCCTTAATTGACGCTATGAATTTCGTTGATAAGCTTTGTCCTGGAGTTGTTTTTTTCTATCCGTCTCCGAGAGGAAGCGTTCTAAAGCAAAAGAAACTTTTTGAAATTTCTGAGAAATTTGATAAAATATGTTTTCTATGTGGACACTATAAAGGTGTCGATGAGAGAATATTTAAAGTAAAAAAGATTGAAGAAATCTCAATTGGCGATTATGTTTTGAATTCTGGTGAAGTTGCGACATTGGTTTTGTTGGACGGTTTATTAAGACTGATTCCTGGTTTTATTGGTAATGAAGAATGTATAATGGAAGATTCAATTTCAAATTGTTTATTGGAATCTCCAAATTATACAAAACCAAGAGAAATATTTGGTGAAGCAGTACCTGATGTTTTATTAAGCGGACATCATGAAAATATTAGATTTTGGCAGTTAAAAGAATCTTTTAAGAAGGCAGTAGAATCAAAACCTTATTTGATTCTGGGTAAGAACTTGGATAAGCATGAAAAGGCTGCTTTTGGCCAAGCAAAGGCAGAAATATTAAAAGAATTGTATTCTGGAGGTTAGAAATGTCACAGGAATTGATTAAAAAAGTTGAAGCGAAATTTCTTAAGGAAACTGTACCTGTTTTCAACGTTGGCGATACGGTCAAGGTGTACGTCAAGGTTATAGAGGGTGAAAAGGAAAGAACTCAGGTTTTCGAGGGAATCGTAATCGCAAAGAAAAATGGTGGCTTACAAGAGACATTTATTGTAAGAAAGATGTCTTATGGTGTAGGTGTCGAGAAAAACTTTATGCTTCACTCATCTAATGTCGAGAAGATTGAAGTAATTAGAAAAGGTAAAGCAAAAAAGGCAAAACTTTATTTTCTTAGAGATAAGATTGGAAAGCTTGCATCTCATGTGAAAGAAAAGTTTTAAGGTAGAAAATTGAAGAAAAAACCTTTTTGGAGAGAAACGCTTGAATCTCTTGTAATTGCTCTTGTTTTGGCTTTTTTTGTTAGAACTTTTCTATTTCAGATATTTTATATTCCAAGCGGTTCTATGGAACCTACCTTGATGCCTGGAGATAGAGTTTTAGTTTCAAAAATTGATTATCACTTTGTTCCAATCCAAAGATTTGATGTGATAGTTTTTAGGTATCCGGTAGACCCTTCTAAAGACTTTATAAAAAGAGTAATTGGATTGCCAGGCGATACAGTTCAAGAAAAAGATGGTGTTATATACGTAAATGGGCAAAAGTTAGTTGAAAATCATCCTATGTATAAGGATAATTTTAGCTATCCAGCTACAAAAGTTCCCGAAAATTATTATTTTGTATTGGGAGATAACAGGGGTAACTCTGATGATTCAAGGTTTTGGGGCTTTGTGCCAAAGCAGAATATTATTGGAAAGGCTTGGTTTATTATTTGGCCACCTGGAAGGATAGGGATAATTCCAAAATAATCGATTTTTTCCCATCATTAGGGATTGATGAGGTGGGGCGGGGTGCTCTAGCTGGCCCATTAGTGGTTGGAGCTGTCTACTTTGACAAAAATTATTGTATTGACGGATTAAAGGATTCGAAGCTTTTAAAGGATGCCCAGAGAAGAAGGCTTTGTGAGATTATAAGAGACAAAGCTGCTTTTTGCTCTATAGGTTGGGCATATCATTGGGAGATAGATAGATTAAATATATATAGCGCTCTTGTACTTGCATGTAAAAGAGCTATATTAAAACTGGACTTTTTTCCTGAAAAGACCTTTTTCGATGGTAGTTTGAAATTAAGAACTTTTCCTCTTAGGCATATTGTATTTCCAAAAGCTGACAATATTGTGCCATCCGTTTCTGCTGCGTCTATCATTGCAAAAGTTGCAAGGGATGATTATATGATTAAGATTTCAAAATTTTACCCTGATTATTTATTTGACAAGCACAAGGGTTATGGTACCAAAGCTCATATTGATATCCTTGAAAAAAATGGTTTGTCAAATATTCACAGAAAAACATTTTGTAAATTTTTAGACAAACAAAGGCTGTGCTTTGAGTAGCCGCGACAAAGGCAATATATTTGAGAGCATTGCTTGCAATTATCTTTTGGGCATCGGCTATGCCATTTGTGATAGAAATCTATCTACGAATGTCGGGGAGATAGACATCTTGGCAAAAAAAGATGAAATATTGGTATTGGTTGAGGTTAAGGGAAAGAGCTCAGATCAATTCGGACATCCATTAGAGTCCATAACCAAGGGTAAGCTATTGAAAATTAAGAGAACTTATAATATATTGCTTTCTCAAGGAGTATTGCCAGAGCATGACGTGGTAAGGGTAGATTTGATTTATTTTAAACCGAACAGTGAGTGTGTACACATTATAGGAGATGACTGGATCTTGTGATAGCTAAAATTAAGAGCGTTACTTTAAATGGTTTGGATGCATACCTTGTAGATATTGAGGTTAGCTTTACTACTGGGTATCCTGGTTTTACTATCGTGGGTCTGCCTGACGCAGTTATTCAGGAATCCAGAGAGAGGATAAAAACTGCACTTAAGCATGTATATAGTGAGATACCCGTAAAGAAGATTACTGTTAACCTCGCTCCTGCAGACCTTAGGAAAGAAGGATCTTATCTGGATTTACCTGTTGCAATGGGTATCCTTGAGGCAGCAGGGATTATTAAAAAGGTTCCAGAAAATATGGCATTCATCGGTGAATTGGGTCTTGATGGTCAGATTCGTGGGGTATCTGGAGCAATTTCTTTGGCTCTTGGGGCTAAAAATCTGGGTATTGAATCGCTTGTTCTATCTGAAGAAAATGCACACGAAGGCGCAATAGTTCCTGAGATAAAGACATATAGTTTTTCAAACCTCAATCAAGTCCTTGAGGTCTTTCGAGGGGATATCCCTATTGAAAGCTTTCTTGCAAAAAATGATGCCGAAGTAGAAGATGAAATTGTTTATGAGGTTGATTACTCTGACGTAAAGGGTCAGGAAAGAGCAAAAAGGGCAATGGTGATATCTGCTGCCGGTGGGCACAACATACTTTTAATGGGTCCTCCTGGTTCAGGGAAATCAATGTTAATGAAGAGATTCCCTACTATTATTTCTGAATTAAGCGATGAAGAAAGTATAATTGTAACTCAGATTTATAGCCTGATAGGCGCGATGAAGAATAGAAAGAACCTTATAAGAAAGAGACCATTTAGAAGTCCTCATCATTCAATTTCACCTGCTGGCCTTGCTGGTGGAGGATCGCCTCCTAGACCTGGAGAGATGAGCCTTTCTCATCGAGGAATATTATTTCTTGATGAAATACTTGAATTTAGGAAAGATTTGATCGAATCTCTAAGGCAGCCCCTGGAAGATGGAGAGATTACGATAAGTAGGGCGTCATCTTCCTTAACATTTCCTGCTCAATTTCTTTTAGCGGCCTGTTCTAACCCGTGTAAGTGCGGATACTTCAAGGACAGGTTCAATCCTTGCACTTGTGCTATCAACGACATCAAGAAATATAGGAGCAAGCTCTCAGGGCCTATTCGCGATAGATTTGACATTATGATGGAGGTCCCTAGACTTTCAAACGAAGAGCTGTTGGGCATGAAGCCTGGTAAGACATCGGAAGAGATGAGAAATGAAGTTGTGAGAGCTAAAGAATTTCAATCAGTTAGAACAAATGGGTTTACAAAAAATAATTCTGAATTAAGTCCGAAAGAAATTAGAAAATATATAGTTTTAGACGATAAAGCAAAAAAGATTTTGGCTGCGGCAATTGATAGTCATCATTTTTCTGCCAGAGCGTATGATAAAATTTTGAAACTTGCTCGAACCATAGCTGATTTAAGCGAAGAAGAAATAGTTTCTTCTCAACATATTGCAGAAGCTATTTCATTAAGGAATATAAAATGGGATCCTTATGACTGATATTGATTTATGGCTAATACTCTCTCTTTGCAAGGTCTCTTTTAAAAAAATTAAAGATAAAATTGATGATAAAAGTTTCCTAAATTTTTTTGCTAATGAACTTCTGAATAAAAATAAAACAAATTTAGATGAAAAAATTAGAAAAACCTTTTCTTTTGCTGAAAAAAATAATATTAAATTAATTACATATAATTCTAAAGATTACCCCGAAAATCTAAGACATTTAAGCGATCCGCCAGTCTTGCTTTATTCTAAAGGAGACACGAGCTTATTAAGGAGTGAAAAGATTATATCCATTGTGGGCTCCAGAAGAGCTACTTCATATGGAAAATCTCAGGCATCAGAGTTTTCCAAGCAGCTTACAAGCTTTGGATTTATAATTCTTTCTGGTTTAGCCAGAGGTATCGATGAGTTTGCGCACAGATCGTGTTTGGAGGTAGGAGGCAAAACTATTGCAGTTCTTGGAAACGGGTTGGATGTTTTTTATCCTCAAGAAAATAGAGAGCTCCAAATAGAGATATCTGAGAATGGTCTGGTGCTCAGTGAATACCCATTCCAAGAGAGCCCTACTGTATATTCTTTTCCACAAAGAAACCGGATAATAGCAGCTCTCTCAAGAGGCACATTGGTAATTGAGGCTGAAAAGAAGAGCGGTGCCCTTCTAACTGCCAATCTTTGTGTAGATCTTGGAAAGGATGTTTTTTCGCTTCCTGGTCCAGTAAGCTCTCCAAAAAGTTTTGGCACAAATACATTAATTAGAAATGGCGCCATTTTAGTGAGAACTTTTGAGGACATATTAGAAGAATTTGGATATAAAATTGAAAAAGAAAAATATATAACTGATCAACTCGATATTCTTACGTCCCAGGAAGAAAGGGTTTTGTCTTTTTTGAGTTCTTCTGAATTTATACCCTTTGAGTTAATTTCAACTAAGATTGAAGACATAGCGGTACAAGATCTACTATTGGTTTTGACAGAGCTTACATTGAAAAATAAAATTGCAGAACGTGGGGGGAGTTACAAGATTTTATGACAAATTTCAAAAACAATTTATTAATATTTTTATCCCTTTGTATTACGATGATTTTAATATTTTCCTTAAACTTTTTCTTGAACAAAAACAATAACGTTGTATACTCTGGTAGTTGGCTGCAATCGGGATATAATCAAGAGGGTACCCGATACTCTAATGTAAGCATTCCTCTTCATCCTAAAATAAAATGGTCATATAACGCTAAAGGCTGGATCATTGGCTGTCCTGCAATAGACAATGGATTTGCTTATGTAAATGTATTGGGCGGTGAACTTCTCAAATTAAATTTAAACGACGGCAACCTGGCATGGTCTATGGGCGAGGGTGGGTTTGGATCGGTAGCTATATATAAAGATAGGGTTTATGCAGGCATGGTTGGCAAATATGGGCTTTCATCAATTGACCCGAAAAATGGATATGTTTATTTTTCCAGTCCTTTGTGGAGAGGGATACGATCTAGCCCTGTTTTAGATGGCGATATGGTTTTCATAACTTCTTTAGATGGGAACATCTATTCATATAATTCAACTACAGGAAAAAAGATCTGGTCAAGATTTTTAGGAGAACACGAGATGGCTTCTCCTGCTGTTTCACAGGGTAGAGTAGTTGTAGGCAGTGAAAATAAAATTCTATACTGTTTATCTGAAAAAAATGGCGAGATTTTATGGAAATTAAAATTATCAAATATTATCAGGGCAGATCCTGCTATTTTTGACAATAAAATTTATATTGGCGATTTTTCGGGCAACTTTTATTGTATAGATCTTCAAAACGGAAAAATTTTGTGGACCTATAAGACTGGCGATGCAATTGCAAATTCTGCCTCTGTTAGTCCCAATGGGGATATTTATCTGCCTTCTTTTGACGGTTTTGTATATGCATTAGATCCATCAGGAAAGTTATTGTGGAAGTTCAAAACAAATAGTTATCCATCCTCGTCTGTCACGGCCGCCAAAGATAGTGTGTTGTTTGGTACTTATGAGGGAGGAATTTATGCTGTAAATGCGACAGATGGTAAATTGATATGGAGAGAGTATGCAGGTGGGCCCATCAGATCAAATGTTGTGCCAATAAATAATATGATTATTGCTGGATCTGATGATGGCAAGGTATATGCTTTTGCTGATGACGGAACGCTGCCTGCTGATAAAAAAATAATATCATATACTCAAGATAAAGTCTCATCTGCGAAATTGGATGGGAACAAAGTCGTCATTCCTTCTGAAAACCTGAAATGTGCTGACAAGGTCGATGTTTTAATTTTCGGAGGCTCTATCAGTGCTCTTACTGTTGCAAAACAGATTAAAGATTCAGGCAAAAGCGTAATGATAATTGATAGCGCTCCATTTCTTGGTGGAAAGTTTACCCAGGGATTTTCACCGCTACCTTTTTCTGAGCTTTCTACCAATTTTGGAAACTTTGTAAGACATGTTCAAGACACATATTATAAAAATATTGCAAACGATAAGTATGTGGATACAGAAATATTGAAATTTGCTCTTGATAAATTCGCAAGAGAAAATAAGATATCTGTCTTATTCCACTCATATCCATTAAACGTATTTAGTAAGGATGGCTATAAATATACTCTATTTATTTCGAAAGGCGGCCATCAGATAGTCCGCTCTAAAATTGTCATTGACGCTTCAAATAATTCTCTTCTGTTAGGTACTGCTAATCCTTCTGCTTTAGATTTTAATAGGGCAGTATTAAATTTTTCAGTAATAAATCCTAATTACAAGAATACTAATACCTCATTCAATAGCCAAAAGGTTTTATCTTTTAGCGTAACAAAGCCAATAGACAATTCTAACGAATACCTTGCTGCTGAAGAATATCTTAGAAATATGTATGCAAACTATATCCTGTCAAATCATTCATTTGTTCCAGGAGTATCGCCGATAAGTCTGGTTTTAAAAAGACCCAATATTAAGTTTAAAGAAATTCAAAATGGCGAGTTTTTATTGCCCGACAATCCTTATACTCCAGAGGATGACATAAAAGATATTCTAACTTCATTACAAAGTTCCGAATCTAATACCCCTGAAGACTCTTTTCATGTGGACGAAGAAGAAATTCCAGTTTTAGGCAGATATGATGTTGTGGTGGTTGGCGGAGGTCCTAGCGGATTTGCTGCATCGGTAATGGCTGCCAGGAGAGGTATGAAGGTAGCTCTCATAGAGCAATATCCATTTTTTGGCGGGATGGGGACTGCAGGGGGAGTTAGCTATTTTGAACCTGGGTCGCTCGGAGTGATATTTAAGCAGTTGAGGACAAGGCTTTACGGATCAGAAAATTTGCCAAATATTGGTAGACTTTTTGATACTGAGGTTGCAAAATCAATATATCAAAATATGGTTCACAGTGAAAAAAATATTACTGTTTATTTTGATTCTTTTGCGCTAATGCCTGTAATGGAGTCAAATAAGGTATTAGGAGTGGTAATTAAAAGGCCATGGGACAGCGCAGCTATTTTGGGAAAAAGGATAATTGATGCTACTGGCGATGGCGATATTGCCGCTAAAGCGGGTGCCAAATATGTATTTGGTAGAACTTGGGACCACAAGATTATGCCCTTAACAACCATGTTTACGATGTATCCAACGGGTCCTAAAAAGGAAAAAGGAATATGGGTGCTTTCAAGTGGTAAGGTTTTGGTAAACGAAACTAGGGTATATGCAAACCCGTTGAATATCGATAATTTTTCTAACGCAGAAATGATTGGCAGAGAGCAGATGTGGGATGATTTTTCAAAAATCCAAAAAAATTATGACTATAGAATTTTATCGTCAGGTCCTCAAATTGGCGTTAGAGAGTCTAGACATTTTCTTGGTGAATATACTTTGCAGGAAAAAGATATACTTGTAGGAAGACATTTTTATGATGGAATTGCACTATGTTTTTATGGGGTAGATATTCATAATCCCTATGGAGGTCCAGGAGGTTTTCAGTTGCCCATTATTCCTTATGAAATACCTCTAAGGACACTGATCCCACAAGGTGTAGATAACATAATTTTAGTTGGTCGAACTATTAGCGCACAGCCCCTTGCAATGGCTTCTTTTAGAGTCCAGTCAACCATGATGAGCGTTGGTGAAGCTGGAGGTCTATTAGCTGCCGAATCAATAAAATCAAACCTGCCTGTAAAAGATGTAAATGGAGCCAAGATTAAGGATATTTTGAAAAGTATGGGAGTCTATCTCCCATAGAATATGTTATATTATCAAGGTATACTTTTTTAAAACCAAATATTGTTTTAAGAATTAAATTTTAACAACGAAATGGAGAAGGTGTATGTATACTCTTACTGTTGAAGACAGTTTTTCATCGGCTCATTTTCTCACCTGTAAAGGGAACGTTGAATACGAGCCTCTTCATGGACATACCTTTAAGGTTAGCGTAGAGATATCGGGAGATGTGCTTGACGATTGCGGTATGTTAATTGACTTTAGGATGATAAAGAAAAAATTAAAAGAAATATTGGATGTTTTTGATCATAAACTTATAAACGAAGTTGTTACTTTTAGTCCAACTTCAGAGAATTTATCGAAATATGTATTTGAAGAAATTGAAAAATTTTTAGAAAATCATAATGGCATAAGAGTAAATTCTGCAACAGTATGGGAATCTCAAAAAGCTTGTGCAAAATATCAAAAAGAGGTGTAAATGATGAATAAGAGATCTTTCTTGGATTTAACAGTTTTTGACAACCATTCCTTAAAAGAAATGGTTAAACTTTCAGATAAGCTTTCTACAAATAGATTTTTGCTTGGTGACGTCTTAAAACAAAAGATTATTGCTTTAATTTTCTTAAAGCACTCCACCAGGACAAGGGTCTCGTTCGAGGTTGCAATTAGAGATCTCGGAGGCAGCGCTATGTTTCTTGGCAAGGACGAATCGCAGATTGGGAGAGGCGAACCTATAAAGGATACTGCCAGAGTGTTGAGCGGATATGTTCATGGTATAGTAGCAAGACTGTATAGTCATGAGTCCTTGATTGAGCTTGCAAAATATTCAACTATACCTATTATAAATGCATTAACTGACTACAATCATCCTGTCCAGATCCTTGCTGACTTGCTTACAGTTTACCAAGAGTTTAAAACTTTAAATGTAAAATGGGCTTATGTGGGAGATGGCAACAACGTTACAAGATCTTTAGTAGAGGCCGCAAGTATAATTGGTTTTCCAATATCAATCGCATCTCCGCAGGGCTATGAGCTTGAGTCAGAGTTCAAAGAAAAGTATAAATATTTTGATTTTATAACCTTTACAAACGATCCAGTTTCCTCTGTAAAGGGAGCATCGGTAGTTTACACGGATACATGGATTAGTATGGGGCAAGAGGCAGAAAAAGAAAAAAGAATATCAGACTTTAAAGATTATATAATAAACAAAGAGCTTTTTTCTTATGCGAGAGAGGATGCTATATTTTTACATTGTTTACCGGCCTACAGAGGTTTGGAGGTTAGCGAAGATATAATTGAAGGCGAAAGATCCAGGGTTTTCAAAGAGGCCCACAATAGACTTCATAGCGAAAAGGCTTTGCTGTGGTCTATATACAGTGGATATCTATCTGATAAAATTTTATTAAAATAGTCCATGATGGAGGTAATTGATTTATGAGATTCTTTATTATTTTGTTTTTAATGATAGGTTTGCTATTTTCAACTAACCTTGTTTATGCAGAAAACAATTCAAAGACTGAAGAAGCTCCAAAAGTAGAACAAAGCGCTCCTGATGTATTTAGCAAGTTAGAAAACGTTCCTGATATGACCTTTAAGATTAACTTTGACTCATTTAAATATAAGAAGGCTACATCGGCAAATATTTATCTTAAATCGGGGAAGATTTTAATCAGCTTTAATGGCCCCCTATTTTTAGGTCAACAGACTCAAATCCTTGCTCTTAGTAAAGACAGATCAGTTTATTTTATGTTACCAGTTCAACAAAGGGCAGTAAGGTTTGAGGCCGATAAATTTCCTAAATATACAAAGGAATTAAATGAATTTTTCATACTGCCAACCTATGGGGAACAGGTCATGAAGGATGGTAATTTCACAAAGATCGGCGAAGAAGATGTAGAAGGTGAAACCTGCTATGAAATGCAAAAGAAGGTTGAAGGCAAAGAATTAACTGTATGGGTTGGTAAGTGGACTCACTACGTAAGAAAGGCAGACCTTACATCTACAAAGGGGACAACTCACATAACTATTACCGATCTTGTCTGGGGTTTCCCAGTTTCTGATGATTATTTTAAAATTCCGTCTAATATGGTGGTCTACGATTGGAAAAAAGAGTAAATAATTGTACTTCCCCTTTTTAGTTAATTTAACTGACAAAGCCCTATTAATCGTCGGCGCAGGCAGAGTTGCTTACAGGAAGGTGCTTCTATTTAAGAAGTTTACTAACAATATAACTATTATGGCACCTGAAATATGTCCTGAGATGGAAGCAGAAATTAAGAAATGCAATCTTAGCTATTTGAATAAATGTTTTGAAAATGGTGATACTCTTAACTTTGATATAGTTATTGCTGCAACTGACAATAGGGATGTGAACAAAATGGTGTCTTTTGAGTCCAAAAAATATAATAAGCTGGTAAACGTGGTTGACGATCCTGAGCTGTGTGGTTTTATAGTACCGTCTGTGATATGTGATGAAAACTTTTTGATTGCCTTTTCTACCTTTGGCAAGGCCCCTTCATTGTCAAGAGTCTTTAGGGAAGAGGCAGAGAAGAATTTTGACTCTGACTTTAATATCATTGTTGAATATCTTCAATCATTGAGAGATAATATGAAAAAGAAAGATTATTCATCGAAGGACAGAGAAAGGATCTTGATAGAATGCTCGCGCAAGGCATTTGAATACTTTAGGGATGGGAAGAGCATAACAGAAATTAAGGCGATGATTGAAAATTGCAATTAAGATTATTAGGTCTTAACTATAAAAGTGCTCCGTTAGATGTTAGAGAGAAAATTTCTTTGCCAAATCATAATGAACTGATTTCAGGGTTAGGGAAGCTCTTTGATATAGTCGAACCAGATGAGGCAATTATAATCTCCACCTGTAATAGAACTGAAGTGGTATGCGTGAATCCAAAGAAAGATATAATTGAATTCTTTTCGCACATTGCAAATATTCCAATAGAGTCTATAAAGGGTTGTACCTACTCGTTTTCAGACATCCAGGTAGCAAGGCACCTGTTTCTTGTCGCTTCCAGCCTTGACTCGCTGGTGGTTGGTGAGAGTCAGATTCTTTCTCAGATTAAAGATGCCTTGCAAGTTTCAAATGAAAATAATTTTTGCGGTTTGGTATTGAATCACTTAATTTCTCAAGCTATCCGAGTTGGAAAGAGAGTGAGAACGGAGACAGAAATAGGCAGAGGGAACCTTAGCGTAGCAACGGTTGCAATAGAGCTGGCAAATTCAATTTTCGGATCTATAGAAAAAAAGAAGATATTAGTGGTGGGTGCAGGCAAGATGTCCACTCTTTTCTTGAAAACTCTGAAAAATCATGGCGTTTCAGATATATTTATCAGCAATCGCAGCAGACAAAAGGGAGAAGAGGTTTCAAATGAATTTGGTGGGAAATTTTTTGAATTTGAAAAAAGATTTGATATCTTAAACGATGTTGATGTCGTGCTCTCATCTACTGGTTCATGTGATTATATTTTTTCTTATGATCAGGTAAGAACAAGCACTAAGAAAAGATCTGATCCTTTGTTTATGATCGATATTGCTATCCCAAGAGATATAGATCCCAAAATCAACAATATTGAAAATATTTTTTTATACAATATTGATGACTTAGCTAAGGTTGTAAAAAAAAATAAGTCAAGAAGACTAAAAGAGGTCCCAAGAATTGAAGAAATAATTGAAGAAGAGCTGAAGATATTTAATCACTGGTGCTATCTTAATAAAATAATTCCTACAATTTCAAAGATAAGAATCGATGCTGAAAAAATTAGAAAGGGTGAATTGGAGAAGACCCTTTCAAAGCTGGAGAACAAGCTTTCAGAGAAAGAGATTGAACAGATAGATGCAATGACCAAAGCTATAGTGAAAAGACTATTGCATAACCCGACCGTTCAACTAAAAAGGCATATTGACGACAAAAATTTAGAAAATATTATAAACATAACCGAGCTTCTCTTTAATTTAAATTCTGACTCATTATTATTAAATTTTGGTAAACATCAGGAGATAAAATGATTTTATTTGCCATTGACACCCTATTTTTGTCTTTCTTTTTCTCTATTTTAAATATTTTTAGGAAAAATAAATTTTATATATATCTTGCAGATATTTTTGCTTTATTATGTTTTTTTGACTTAGCTTATTTTATTACAAAGTCATATTTAATTACCGATAGTTTTTATATTAATATTTTTATCTATGAAAAGTTGATTTGTGCATTTCTGTTAACTATTTTTATCTATTTTAACAACAAAGAACATTGGCGAATTATCGCATTGTTTGTTATAGCATTTGCGGCGTTCTTTCTTGTCCATTCAGCAGTTTTTGACATTTCAACTGCTACTGAAATCAGCAGCATTTATATTAATAGCTTTCCTCAGATTCTTTTGTTTTTTCACTATATATTTGCTTCCATTGCCCAATCTTTATTCTTGTCCTCTTTTATTATTTCCTTCTTCTTCTTTTATGAGAGGTGGAGGGTAAAAAATAAAAGGTTCGGTCCGTTTATAAAGCTGCTCCCTTCATTGCCAGAATTAGACAAGAAGATTTTGCTTTTTATATCTTTGGGATTTGGCTTTCTGACCATATCATTGATACCTGGCTTTCTAATCGCAAAGGAAGTTTTTAAAAATTTCTATATATTTGATCCAAATAATTTATTAAATGTTACTTTGTGGTTAATGTTCCTAATATATATTGTAGTAAGAAAGAGAACAAAGGTTATGACTGAGAGACTTTCTCTGTTAGTATTGATATCAACTATTTTAACCTTTTTCTCTATCTTTCTTAGCTACTTTACCGTAACATTTCATAATTTCAGATGAGGAGTGCACTTTTGACTAAAAAAATTACAATAGGCTCGCGAGGCAGTAAACTTGCAATTACACAAACAAAATATGTAGCAGAACAGATTAGAAAATATGATAATGAAATTGAAATTGAAATAAAAATTATAAAAACTACCGGCGATAAACTTATGGTCGCTCTACATAAGGCGCCAGAAAGAGGTCTATTTGTTAAAGAGATTGAAGAGGCTCTCTTAAACAAGGATATAGATCTGGCCGTACATAGCATGAAGGATATACCCTCTGAGAGTCCAGACGATCTTGCGATATTTGCAGTGCCAGTGAGGGAGGACCCATCGGATGTAATAGTTCCACGAAAAGGCATTAGTATAGATAATATAAAAGACATTTTGCCTAATTCTATATTTGCAACGAGCAGTCTAAGGAGGATATCTCTAATTAGCAAGCTATCCAATGAGTTTAAGGTTGTAGACATTAGGGGTAATATTGATACCCGGTTGAAAAAACTCGACGATGGGCTTTGTGACTATCTTTTAATGGCTAATGCTGCTTTAAGAAGGCTAAAGATTGAGAGACGCACTCTTTCTCTTGATCCGTTTGAATTTGTGCCAGCAGTTGGTCAGGGTGCTCTTGCTATACAGGGAAGGAAGAAAGACCTGGACGATTATGCGGGAATAATAAAATTTTTAGATGATTTTGATACCAAGAGATCTACAGATATTGAGAGAAGAGTATTGGAGTTAATTGGAGGAGGATGTCAGATCCCATTTGGCTGTTATGTACATCCAATTAATAATAAAATTTTTAAGGTTGCAGCATTTATAAATAAATATGATAATATAAAACAAGTTTTATTTGAAGTGGATTCCAATAAAAATAAGAATGAGGTTGCGGATGAAATTTATAAGAAACTTTTTTCGTAATAAATTTTTCATATATTTTATTCAACCTGTTGCATTTGTAATTGTATTAAGCTTGCTTTTCTTTAGCGCTAACGCACAAGCACAGGAGAACACATTGAGCTTGAAGTTGGGAAATGGTATGGTAGTGGTATTAGGCGAGCAGCCATCGCTTAGCAAAATTAAAGAGCTAATTTTAGCCAACCAGAAAAAGTTCCAAACTGTTCAGGACCTTGCAGATTTTATTTCAAGTGAGCATATAGAAGGAATTAAAGAAATTGGACTTTTTGTATCTGACAATCTTCAACCCGATGAAAACGTAAAAAAGGTCTTTGATGGAACTTTGAAAGATGCTATTGACAAAGGTATAATTCCTTACCTGCCAAGCAATATAACTTTCTCTCAAGCAAGAGAATTTCTGGAGAATTTTGGATATAACGTGATATTTGGTCCTGGGGTTTACCCATTTGAAAGCAAACTAAACTGCGAAGTGAGGCTTGTGAGCTATGGTCTCAAAACTGGAAGCTATATTGAGATTAATGAAAAAAAATATTTTCCTAAAAATTTAGGCTATTTTTTAATTGCTATAGATCCGAACGATGGAAAGGTAATTAGCCAGGGCAATTTTGATACCTCTTTTCATCATAGAGAAAATGCTGCTTTAGTGGGCTATCTTCAATCTGTTCCCAAAAACTCGTTTTTATTGGGGGTAATAAATATAGAGGCGACCAGGAAGATGGATAGCGATTCCTATACACTTTTAAACCAGATGGGGTTGCATCTGGTTCCTCTTGGATATTACGGTTGGAGTCATGCCTTCATATTAAATGTAAAAAATAGGCAAGCCCTTGAAGACAGATCGGCAACTGTATCAGAATTGTATTATATTCCTCCCGAAAAACTTGATGAATCTGGTTTTATTAAGCTAATTAACAAGAAACCACTTCCAACAATCTATCTTGATGGTTTGAATTCTGATTCGAAAATTTTAGTTTTCTCATTGCCGCAAAATAGGAGGTTTTGATGTCTGAAAATAAGAAAAAGGTCATGATTGTTGAGTCGCCTTCTAAAACTAAGACTCTTTCTAAAATATTAGGAAAATCACTTAAAATATTGGCCTCTAAGGGTCACGTTCGTGATTTGCCAAAAACGCGTTTGGGTATTGATATTGAAAACAATTTTGATCCCACATTTAGAATTATGAAAGAAAAAAGCAAGCTTATTGAAAGTCTGAAAAAGGAAATAAAGGATGCAAAGGTGGTTTATCTTGCACCAGACCCCGATAGGGAGGGTGAGGCAATAGCCTGGCACTTAAAAGAAGTGCTTAAGCTAAAAGAAGGGCAGTACAAGAGGGTGTATTTCAACGAAATTACTGAAAAAGCAGTAAAAGAAGCAATGAAAAACTCTCGTGATTTAGACATAAAACTTATTGAAGCTCAGAAAACAAGAAGGATATTGGACAGGATCATAGGCTATAAGATATCGCCTTTTCTGTGGAAAACAATACAAAGAGGTCTTTCGGCTGGCAGAGTCCAGTCAGTAGCCTTGAGAATAGTGGTTGAAAGAGAAAGGGAGATTAGAAGCTTTGAGATAAAGAAATATTATACATTTCAAGTTAAATGTTTGGATGACAATAACAAAGAATTTACTCTAAAGCTTTGTGATAAAAAAAATAGTCCAATAAAATTTTTCGATGAAAACGAAGCCAATGAAGTTTTAAAAAAGCTGGAAAATTCAAATCTAAACATAAACAACTTAGATATCAAAGAAAAGAAGAAAAGTCCACCATTTCCTTTTATTACAAGCTCTTTGCAGCAAGAGGCTCAAAGAAAACACGGTTTTAGCGTAAAAAGAACAATGAAATTAGCACAAACATTGTATGAGGGTTTGCAAATTGGCGATGAGGGAAGCGTAGGACTGATTACTTATATGAGAACAGATTCTTTTAATGTCTCTATGGAGGCTCAAGAGAATGCCAAAGAGTTGATTGCAAAGTTGTTTGGAGAAAACTTTCACAAGAAATATTCTCCAAAAAAAATAAAGGGCAGCCAGGAAGCTCACGAGGCGATTAGGCCTGCCTCTATCTTTAGACAGCCTGATGAAATAAGACAATATATTAACAAAGAATACTATCTCTTATACGATCTAATTTGGAAAAGGTTTATGGCCAGTCAAATGGCAAATGCTGTCTATGATGCCCTTGAGATAAAGGGCGAAGTTGATAACTACTACTTTTTTGCGCGATTTATGAACTTGAAATTTCCGGGATATATGGTTTTGTGGGAAGAAGAAAAAGAGTTAGACGAGAACGATGAAATTTTCCCTGTTTTAACCGCTGGTAAGACTTATAAAATATCCTCAGTAGAAAAGATTGAGGGCGCTCTTTCTCCGCCCCCAAGGTATTCAGAGGCAAGTCTTGTAAAGAAGTTGGAAGAGCTCGGAATTGGAAGACCATCCACCTATGCTCCAACAATAATTACTCTCCAAGATAGAAATTATATTGAAAGAGAAGGAAGATTGCTGTTCCCTACAAAAATTGGCGAAGAAGTTACAGATATGTTGATTAAATATTTTCCAAACATCGTCGATTTTGAATTCACAGCCAAAATGGAAGACGACCTTGACAAAGTTTTCAATGAGGGGGATAGAATAAAACTTTTAAAAGACTTTTATCAACCTTTTGAGGAGAGTCTTCACAATTTTGAAGAAAATTCAAACGAAATATTGAACTCTTTAACTTCAGAGAAAAAGTGCCCTATATGTGGGTCTGAAATGAAATTGCGAATTAGTAAATTTGGCAGATTTTATTCTTGTACTAAATATCCAGAATGTAAAGGGAAATTGCCATTTGAAGACACTCCTACCGATTCAGAGGGTAATACAGAGCAACCTGTAAAAAAAGTTAACGCTGCAGTTGAGGAGTCTGATATTGACTGCCCGATATGTGGCAGCAAAATGGTGGTAAAAAAGAGTAGGTTTGGAAAATTTTTAGCTTGTTCAAGATATCCAGAATGCAAGGGAACTTTGCCATATGGTAAAAAGGTTGAGAAAAAGTGTCCAAAATGTGGTGGGCAGTTAATCAGAACTTTCAGCAAAAAAGGCAAGCCATATTTTAAATGTGTAAATAAAGAATGCGATTTTTATAGCTTTAAACTTACAGATATTGATGAGGGTGCAGCCAAAAAAGTTTTGAAAACAAAATCTTAGCTGTATGGTTTTTAATAAAAATTCTACCAGGATAAAAATAATAGGTGCAGGTTTGGCTGGTAGTGAGGCAGCACTTTTTTTATCTAAAAAAGGATATCTGATTGACTTATATGAAATGAGACCAAAGGTTAAGACTCCTATTCACAAGACAGATCTATTTGCTGAACTGGTGTGTAGCAATTCTCTTGGGACGACAAATATTTTTTCTGCATCAGGATTGCTAAAAGAAGAAATGCGAATTTTAGGTTCGAGTTTATTAAAAATTGCTGCTGATTGTTCTGTTGAAGCTGGTCAGGCGCTTGCAGTTGATAGAGAGAAGTTTTCACAATACATTACAGAAAAGATTATTTTTGACCCCAATATAAATGTGATTATAGACGAAGTAGAATCTATCCCAAAGAACAGCTTTGCTATTGTCGCTACAGGACCTCTTACATCAGATAAATTATTTAACAATCTTAGGGAATTTTTGGACGTAATGGAACTATATTTTTATGATGCTACATCTCCTATTATATCTTTTGACTCTATTGATATGGACAAGGCATTTTGTGCCAATAGATACAACAAAGGCGATAGTGCATATATAAATTGTCCTATGAACGAAGAAGACTATAACAATTTTTATGATGAGCTTATAAAAGCAGACAGTATAAAGGGCCACTTTTCAGACGAAGAAAGGTATTTTGAGGGTTGTATGCCAGTGGAAGAACTGGCTAGGAGAGGAAAACAGACTCTTTTGTATGGTCCTATGAAACCGCGAGGATTGATAGATCCAAAGACTCTTAAACAACCATTTTGTGCCGTGCAATTAAGGGCGGAGAATAAAGGCAATACATTATTTAATATGGTCGGATTTCAAACAAGGCTGCCTTTTAAAGAGCAAAATAGAATTTTCAGGCTTATCCCAGCTTTAAAAAATGCTGAGTTTGTAAGATATGGAGTAATGCATAGAAATATATATTTTAAGTCCTCTTCACTGATTAATGAAAATTTGGAATCAAAGAAGGTTGAAAATTTGTTTTTTGCTGGGCAGATTACAGGAACAGAGGGTTATATTGAAGCAGTTGCTACTGGATTGTTGGCGGCTATAAATTTAGATTTAAAAATTAATAATAAAAAGCCTCTTATCTTGCCAAGGACTACCGCATTGGGTTCTTTAATAAATCACATTATCAATGATACGACTGAAAAGCCTGCACCCATGCACGTATCTTTTGGCCTATTGGAGCCTCTAAGTAAGAATATGGGCAAGAAAATGAGATATGCTGAATATGTGAATAGATCGCTATTTGATTTAAATAAATGTCTTTTTGATTTACAATATAGTTATGAAGATAAGTAAATCACAAATCTATGAATTTTTAGACTATCTACGATATAACAAATTGTATTCTCAAAACACTTTAAGAGCTTACACAAATGACCTCTTTGAATGGATTGCCTTTTTGGAAGGTACTCATAAAGATTTTAAAGAATTTGAAATAACAAGTCTAACCTACAATTGGGTAATGAATTCTTCAAGCTCTAAAGTTTTAAAGAAGTCTTCAATTTCTAGGAAGATATCGGCAGTAAAGTCATTTTTAAATTATCTATACAAGTTTAAAATTATCGAGAATAAATTGGCTTTGACCTTGAAACTTCCAAAAAAAGATAGATTATTGCCTAAATATTTGAATTCCTCTGAGGTATCAGATGTAATTAACAAAAATCTTTTATCAGACGATCTTTTTGCAATCAGGAACTCTCTAATTGTTTTGTTGTTTTTCAATACTGGTATGAGAATAAGCGAATTGAAAAGTGTAAAATTGGATGATATAAACTTAGATAGAAATGAAATAAAGATTATTGGCAAGGGAAATAAAGAAAGAATTGTATTTTTTACAGGTTTGACTGGCGATCTCTTGAAGAGCTACCTTATAAAAAGGAGCAAGATAAAAACAGAAAACAGATATCTTTTTATTTCAAGATTGAAAAAGGGAATAAGTGAAAGAATGATAAGATATGTGGTTTCAAATATTTGGAAAGAGCAGACTGGAAAGAAAATTACTCCTCATCAGCTCAGGCATTCTCTGGCAACCTATCTGCTCAATCAAGGGGTAGAATTGAAATACATTCAAGAGATCTTGGGTCACGAGAGCATAAACACTACAAATGTCTATGCTAAGCTATCTGAGACGACTCTTAAAAAAGAGTACTATAGGTCATTGGAAAATTTAGAAAATAATATTTGAGAGAGGTGTTAACAATCAGACTTGATAAATCCAGAAAAAATGATGAATTAAGATCTATTGAAATTACAAAAAATTTTTTACTTTACCCTGAAGGGAGCGCGTTAATTTCTTTTGGTAACACAAAGGTAATATGTAACGCTTCAGTAGAGGACAGGGTACCCCCCTTTTTAAAAGGTTCTGGCAATGGATGGATTACTAGCGAATACAGTATGATACCGCGTGCGACTCAGGATAGGAATGTAAGAGAGAGCACCTCAGGCAGGGTTTCTGGAAGGAATCAAGAAATTCAAAGAATTATAGGAAGGTCATTAAGAAGTGCTGTGGATATGAGCCTTCTTGGCGAAAGAACAATATATATTGATTCAGAAGTAATTCAAGCTGATGCAGGAACAAGATGTGCGAGCATTACTGGTGGATTTGTGGCATTGGTGCTTGCTTTGAGGAAGCTGAAAGAGTACGGATTGATAAAAGTTAGTCCTTTAAAATATTATGTAGCAGCGGTATCGGTTGCAGTTTTGAATGACGAGGTTATATTAGATCCAAACTTTGAAGAAGATGTGGTTGCTGATGTGGATCTTAATATCATTGCAAATGAAAATAATGAGATAATAGAAATACAGGGAACTGCTGAGAAAAAGCCATTTTCTCGGGAAAAATTAAATGAAATACTCTATATTGGCCACAGTGGTATAGAACAGATAATTGCTATTCAGAAAAAGGTCTTAAAACTTACTCGTTAAAATTTTATTTTGAGGTGTTTAATTTGAAGATAAAAACTCTTAGCGTGGGCTATATTGGAGCGAATTGCTATATAGTGGAATTCGATGATAAAAGTGTAGCTTTAGTGGACCCTGGTGATGAAGGGGATAAGATTTTAGGTGAGTTTGATGCAGATAACTTGAAATGGATTCTTTTAACCCATGGGCATGCCGATCATATTATGGCTGTAAAAATGATAAAGGATAAGTGCAATCCTAAAATTATCGCTTCTATAAAAGAAAAAGATATGATTGAAAATCCAGATCTCAATCTCTCTACCCAATTTGGAAAGCCTTATAGCTTTGAGGCAGATCAATATGTGCAAGAGGGTACGATAAAGCTGAACAATCAAGAAGTTAGAGTTTTGGAGACTCCTGGTCACACTCCGGGCTCTGTCATATATATAATTGAAAATTATATGTTTACTGGCGATACACTTTTTAAAGGATCTATTGGCAGAATGGATTTGCCAGGAGGCAGCGAAAAGTTAATGAAAAATACTTTAAAAAAGCTATCGCTTATAGATGAAGATTATATTGTTTTGCCTGGACATGGTCCATCGACTTCTTTAAAGTATGAACAAAAAAACAATTCTTATTTTGTGTCATTTATCTAATATTACTTTGAAATTTACGGGAGAGTTATTTTAAATTATGCCAAAATTTCTAAAACTATCATCTTTTCAGAACGCATTGGATTACTGTGATATCTTTTCACCGATTGAACGCTTTGAGGAAATAAATATTTTTGATATTATCCATAGAGTATTGTTTGAAGACATGCATTCAAGATTTTCACTTCCTATAGCCGATCGCTCAAGCGTAGACGGCTTTGCAGTTTTTTCTGAAGAAACATTTGGCTCAAGTGAGAATACTCCTGTGCTATTAAAATTCTTAGGCGAACAAAGGGTAAGCGATCCTCCGCTAACTATTGAAAATGGAGGCTGTGTAAGGGTTGCGACGGGCAGCCCACTTCCCAATAACTCGAACGGTGTGGTTATGATAGAAAATGCAAAAATTTCGGGTGAATTTGTCGAGATATATAGGCCCATTTCTTATTTTGAAAATGTATTAAGAAAAGGCGAAGATTTTAAAAACGATGCTGTACTTTTAAATAAAGGCAAAAGAATTAATTTTAGAGATTGTGCTCTTTTGGCGTCTGCTGGTTTTAAAGAGGTCAAGGTTTATAAAAAGCCTAATGTGGCTATAATTTCGACGGGCGATGAAATTATATCGTATGATGAAGAGCTGACAATTTCAAAAATATATGATGCAAATGGACCACTGCTCGTGAACGGTCTAAAAGATTATGCAGATACTATTTTTTTAGGCGTTATTAAAGATATGAAAAACGAACTTGAATCAAAGATCAAGTTTGCAGTGGAAAACTATGATTGTGTATTTGTTTCTGGTGGGAGCTCAATTGGGGAGAGAGACTACATAGAAGAAATAATTGGCAATATAGGTGAGATTATCTATCACGGCTTTCTTGTTAAGCCAGGAAAGCCGCTTTTGCTTGGGAAGAGTGGAAAGGTGCCTATCATAGGGTATCCTGGTCATCCATTGCCAGTGATGGTTCATCTAAACCTTATCGGTTTGCCAGTCTTAAAAAAGTTGGGAGGAGATAACGACTTTTATCCTAAATCTGAGAGGGCGATTTTGCGCGATCCTATTTTTTCGGTGCCAGGTAGAGTAGATCTGATAATGGGTTACAAGCAAGACGATCTTGTGGTTCCTCTCTTAAGTAAGTCAGATTATATTTCATCTGCAGTGAAGGCTGAATTTATAATAAAGATTCCAGAAGACAGAGAGATTATATTGGAAGGTGAAGAGGTAGAAATATTTCTTTGGGACTGACCTACATCTATATTGAGTTTAAAGATATAAAATAATTTTGAGGGGTGTGAAAATGGCGAGGAAATTATATAGAAAGCTAATGGAGCCCAATCTCGCTTTGGGGCTTTTGCTTAAAGAAATAGAAAGATTGAATAAAGGCCCAATCGGTTCTGAGCTGGTAACAACTTCTATTTCTGGCGGCAGAATTGCTAGCGAGAATATAGTAGCTAAAATAGCTAGTCCAAACTTTCAATCTTCTGCTATGGATGGCTATGCACTTGTGGCAAAATCTACAAAAGAAGCCAGCGTTCATTCTCCTTTGACAATAAGCAAAGAAATGTTCATTGAAATTGATACGGGTGATTTTATCCCGCATCCTTATGATTGTGTAGTTATGGTAGAAAAAAACAGATTAAACCCAGATGGCTCTATAACTATATTTGAAGCGATGCATCCTGGAGAAAATATTAGATTGATAGGGGAAGACTTTAATCCTGGAGAAATAGTAGTTTTTGGGGGACAAAAAATCTCTTACTTTGAGATAATGGCTCTTCTTGCCACTGGAAATGACTCAGTTAAGGTAAATAAGAAGCCAAAGGCTGTAATAATAGCTACGGGGGATGAAATTACAGATAGCTATGAGAATACCGATAAAAATATGTATTTTAACTTTAACGGCCCAGCTATATCGTATTATCTTGAAATGAATGGAGCTCTGGTAGAAGAGACTCCTATATTGCCAGATAAAATAGAAGTCTTAGAAGAATATTTAAACAAATATAGTGATTTTGACTTAATATTGATGATAGGTGGCTCTTCATTTGGCAGAGATGACTATACAGCAAGTATTTTAGAAAAAAATGGAAACCTTCTTGCGCATGGAGTTTATCTAAGGCCAGGAAAGCCTGTAATACTCGGATCTTTCAATAAAGCAATATTTGTCGGTCTGCCTGGATACTCTGCGGCAGGCGCTGTAGTCCTGGACTATTTTATTAAACCTGCCCTAAATATGATGGTTGGTGCTGTAGAGTTTACCAAGAGCGTTCCTGTAAGCATCTACAAACCTATAACTTCAAGCTCAGGAGAAGAAGAGAGAATTAGGGGACAAGTTGCAACAATTAATGACAAAAGATATTTTTATCCGTTGGATAGGTCTTCGAGTTCAGTATCATCTTTATTATATGCTGACGGCGTGTGTATTATGGAAAAAGGAATTCAGGGAAGCAACAGTCAGGAAAAATTTGAATTTATATTCTGGAAAAAAGACGATCTAAGTGAAAATTCTATTGTGGTTCTTGGCAGTAATGACCCGCTGCTGCCATATATCTCATCTAAGCTATATAAAGATTTTAAGTTAAGGATTGTCTCTTCTCCTTCTGGGAGTTTGGCTGGAATTGCAGCATTGAAAGATGGGCTCTGTCATGTAGCCGCTACCCATTTATTTGATAGCCAAAGCGGAGAATATAATATTCCATATATATTAAAATATTTTGATAAAGGTGATACAATTTTATTAATGCTTGCACATAGACAGCAAGGGATGATGACGAAAAAGGGCAATCCTTTTAATGTATCAACTCTTGCAGACATAGTTACAAATGGACTAAGGATAGTAAACAGACAAAAAGGGGCTGGTACCAGAGTGCTATTAGATTATGAAATGAGCAAAGTTGGAATTAAGCCAAATCAGATTTTGGGTTATGAAAACGAAGTCTTTACTCATTATGCTGCTGCTACCAGCATACTTAGCGGTGTGGCTGACGTGGCCTTTGGCATTCAATATACTGCAGATTATTTAGGCTTAGACTTTATCCCATGGAAAAAAGAAAATTTTGAACTATGCATTCATAGAAATAACATAAATGATATTAAAATTGCACGCTTAATTGACTTAATTAAAAATAAATCTTTTATTAGTGAAGATATGAAGATGACTGGTTATGATTTTTCTGATACAGGAAAGATAAAGGAGGTGTAGGAGTGACAGATTTATATGGAAGAAATATAGATTATGTCAGGATTTCTATTACTGATAGATGCAATTTTAGATGTATTTATTGTATGCCCGAGCAGGGCGTAAACTTCATTCCACATGAAGAGATATTGAGTTTTGAAGAAATAGTCAGAACGATAAAGATTTTAAAAGAATTGGGCATTAAAAAAGTAAGGTTGACTGGCGGTGAGCCATTAGTTAGAAAAAACGTGGTAGGGCTTGTGAAAGAAATATCTAAAATAGGTTTGGATGACGTATCGCTTACCACGAACGGTTCTCTTTTAAATAGATATGCTGAAGATTTATATAAATCAGGCCTAAAAAGATTAAACGTTAGCCTTGACACCTTAAATTGTGAAAGGTTTGCAAGTATTACACGAAAAGGCGATCTTGTAAATGTTTTGGATGGTATTGAAAAGGCTATTGAAGTAGGTTTTAACCCTGTAAAATTAAATGTGGTAGTCATGAGGGGCATAAACGATCAAGACGATTTGATTGCTCTTGCAAACCTTGCAAGGGACAGAGAAATTCATGTAAGATTTATCGAGATAATGCCTATTGGCGATAGCGAACAAAAGGATAAATTTATCAGCTGCGATGAAATAAAAGATAATATTTCAAAGGTAGTTAAGCTCGAAATGGTCACAGGTCCTTTCGGAAACGGGCCTGCGGAATACTATAAATTTGAAAATGCTAAGGGCACACTGGGTTTTATTTCACCTCTTAGCAAGCACTTTTGTGCAAAGTGTAACAGAATAAGAATTACTTCAGATGGCATGATAAGACTGTGCCTATTCTCTGATGTAGAATACAATCTTAAAGAAAAACTTAGATCAGGTTTAGCTGATGATGACATAAAGAAGTTTATTTTAGAAACTTTATCCCTTAAACCAAAAGGTCACCCATATATTCAGGAAGCAAGAGAAATTTATCACAGAAATATGTCAGCCATTGGAGGATGAGATGTTTACACATTTAGATGAAGAGGGAAAGGCCTATATGGTAGACATCGGCGATAAGGTTGAAACAGTTAGGGTTGCGAAAGCACAGGCTTTTATTCGTTTGTCAGATAAAACTCTAAGCTTGATTAACGATCAGAAAGTTCCAAAGGGCGATATATTTTCTACATCCAGAATAGCTGGCATCTTAGCGGCGAAGAAGACCTGGGAGCTAATACCTTTGACTCATCCAATACCAATTAATCAAATAAATCTGGATTTTGAAGTTAAAGATAATGGAATTTTAATATTGTCGCAGGCAAGGACAAGTTTTAAAACTGGAGTGGAGATGGAGGCATTGGTAGCAGCTAACATAGCAGCACTTACAATATACGATATGATAAAGGCTGTAGAAAAGGGAGCTGTTATCGAAGACGTGAAGCTCTTGTATAAATCAGGCGGTAAGTCTGGCACTTATGAATACGTGTGATTTAATTAAAAATTAACCTATTAGAGGTGAGCTGATTTGGATAAAAAGGTTACGTTTGCAGTATTGACCTTGTCTGATTCTGGATACAAAGGAGAAAGAGAAGATCTAAGCGGCAAAAAGATTATAGAAATTTGTCACAATAGAGGATTTTTCTTGTCATCCTACGAGATCTTGCCAGATGAAAAAAATTTACTGATAGAAAAATTAATTGAGCTTTCCAACCAAAAAATAAATTTAATACTAACAACTGGCGGAACTGGGTTTTCTGATAGAGACAATACGCCTGAGGCCACTAAAGAGGTTATAGAAAAAGAAATACCTGGCATCCCTGAGGCTATGAGGAGTCTTAGCCTCCAAAAAACTAATAGGGCAATGCTCACAAGAGGCTTATGTGGAATTAGAAAAAAGTCGATAATATTAAATTTGCCCGGTAGCTTAAAGGCGGTAGATGAATGTCTGAACTTTGTGATCGATCCTCTTGAACATGGAATTGATATATTAATGGGCTGGGACAAAAATTGTGCAAGAACTTGATAGGGCTAAAAGACGCTATTCAGAGATAGTCGAAGAGCTTTTAAAGTATTTGCCATCCGTTAACTCACAAGATATTTTGTCTGCTGATTGTCTTGGAGAGATATTAAGTGAAGATGTAATCTTGAAAGAAAATTATCCAAAATATTTTGTCAGCAGGTTTGACGGCTACTTGTGTAAAGGGGTTGCTCCATTTAAGCTGGTTAAAGAAATATATCCTGGAGACAAGCTAAATTTTTCCATAAATAATAATGCCTGCATATTTTTTGCAACAGGCTCTTCTATAGAAAAAATAGATGACGGCTTAAAATTCTTTAAGATGGAAGACGTAAAGTTCGAAAATAATTTAATATTTCCTGCGTCTGAAGAAACTAAAAATAATTGGCTAAAACCTGGGAGTGAAATCCTTGATGGTGAGAAGCTTTTCTCTAAGGGAAGAAAACTTTCCGTTAAAGACAGATTCGCTTTAGAGCTTTTAGGCATTAGGTCTATCAAAGTATTTAAAAGGCCCAAGCTTAGCATAATCAACACTGGAACAGAGTTAATCAATACTGGTGATTTAGAAAAAGCTTTGCCGCTCTCAAGCTGGATAATCTCGCCTGTTGCACAATTTGATGGTTTTGAAGTCATTCAATCAGGTCCAATAGCAGATGAAGAATCTCTTCTGGAAGAGGTTCTGATTGAAAACAAAAAAAGCGATATCGTCTTGTTTATAGGTGGCACTGGCATGGGCAAAAAGGATCTTATAAGAAGGGTTCTAAATAAAAACTCTAAGCCAATATTTGAAAGGTTTAACACGCCAGTGGGCAAAAATAGCTATGCTTATTTATATGAAGACAAAATTATATTGGGCTTTTCAGGAATCGTTCAGGCAAGCGTAGCTCTTTATCATTTAATTTTGCGAAATTTGATATTTAAGCAGAGAGGATTGCAATTGGAAAATCTTGTTGATTTTTGTGATCTTTCAGAAAAGCCTGGAAGTGGCAGAAACAATTGGTATAAAAATGAGAAGATTGAAAACGGTAAGCTGATTCTAAAACAATGCAACTTCTTAAATTCTGAATTCGTCGGATTTTATTTCGACGAAGAGCTATTTATACAGAAGACATATTTTTTTAACCAAGTTTTTTAATGTTCTAAGCGGTTAAAATGATATAATAGACTAAATCGAGTTTATTTCAAGGGATTTTTATAAGTCCTGTGTAGGAATATGTTCAAATATTTTTTTATTCACGGGGTGAGATTGAGATGAAGTTTTTTTTAGCTTTTATATTTTTGTTTCTTCTAACTACTGTAGGCATTGCCTATGCTGATACACTGCCAAAGGTGCAAAATGTTTCTTACAAGACTACGGAAAATGGAGTAGAGGTTTTCGTCAATGTTCAGGGCAATCCAAATTTCAATTATTTTAGAATGGCAGACGGTAGAATAGTATTGGACATCGATAAATCAATCATTTCTAAGAAAGGTGATATATCAACTATCTCACCAATGGTAACTGGAATACATTTTGCACAAAATACACCTGATAAAGTTAGGGTGGTTATCGAAAGCGATAAAAATTATCCATATATTGTTTCAAGAGTCGCAGGTGGTTTGGAGGTTAATGTAGGGAGTTTCAAAGTTTCAGATTACAGTTCAAATAGGATTCAAAGTAGCTCTCCTATAACAAGGATTCAAAACAACTCTTTAAATACTCAAAACATAAGAACAGGTTTTAACGACACTCAATCAGATATAGTTGGCAATTCAGATGTGAACAATCCAGGCAATCTAAGATCTGTTTACGGGGGATTCAATAGCTATAGAGATATAAATTGCGGTATATATGCTGCATATTACAACATTATTCGAAAACCAGGCTATTACAATGGTGGCAATGAGTCAATTAGAAATATTATTTTTACTTGGGCGCCGCCTCGAGAAAACAATTCTTCTCGATATTTAAATGATGTAATTATGTATTGCAATAGATCTGGCCTAAATATAAACGAAGATACAAATTTTTCAAGTTTATCGTTGGAACAGCAAGAAATAGTATTAAGCGCTATTTTTAATGAAGAAGGAAATAGAGATTGGCTAAACGCAACCAAAACTCTCTCGAGCCAACAAAGGATTGCTTTAATCAACGACTCTATTTTGCAACACTCCACATCAAATTATATTGCTTCTAATTCAACCGAATCGGTACACCCCGTAGTTAACCCCACATCCAATTCTACAAGTGAGACAAGAAAAGCTAAACAGTCTTCCCCTGGAGTAGGTGGTATTTTAGGTAAAGCTATTGGCATACTTGGAAGCATTCTCTAAATACTTAGGTCGATAGCAAGATAAAAATTATTATATTGCTTACTATTGTTTGTTTTGATTTAGATGAGAAAATAATTGGATGGTGATAAATTGGATTCTAATGTAATAGTAGCACTTGACCTGGATGATGTTGATGAAATTAATAAGAAAATTAAAGAGCTTTCTGCTTTTACGAGCTGGTATAAAGTAGGCTATCAGATGTTAACTTCTATTGGCGTGAAGGAATCAGTGAAGATTGTAAAGTCTTATAATTGCAAGGTTTTTTTAGATATGAAATTATATGATATTCCAAATACTGTCGCTAAAGCGGTTAAGAATCTTTCAGCTCTGGATATTGATATGCTGACCATTCATGTTAGCGGCGGATCTAATATGATAAGAGAAGCTCTGAATAGCATCGATCCTAAGAGCAATACAAAGCTTTTGGGCGTCACTCTTTTAACGAGTTTCTCCATAGAAGAGGCCAAAAAAATTTATAATTTATATGATACTATAGATATAGTGAAAAAATTTGTAGAAATTGGTTATAATTCTGGATTGAGAGGATTTGTTTGTAGTCCTCTTGAATTAAAAGTATTGAAAAAAGAATTTCCAGACTGCTTTTTTGTCGTTCCGGGCATAAGGCCAGCCTGGAGCCTTAAGGATGATCAGGAAAGAATCTCTACGCCATACGATGCAAAATTGAATGGTGCGACATATATTGTGGTAGGAAGACCTATATTGAAGCCAAACAATAACTATTCTTCATCAGAAGCGTTAAAATCTATTATTGAGGAGTTTTATAAATGAAAGATAACAATGAAATTTTAGAATTTCTAAAAAAACATAATGCAATTGTATATGGTCATTTTCTATATACATCTGGTAAACATGGTGAAGTGTATATCAATAAAGACGCTCTATATATAAAGCCAAAAGTGATTTCAGAGCTTTGTATGGAGATTTCAAGGATGATTTGCGATGTGGATTTTGAAGTTATTTGCGCTCCGACGATTGGTGGCGTAATACTCTCCCAGTGGATTGCATATCACAGCTCAAATTTGAAAAATTCCGAGATATTTTCTGTCTTTTCTGAAGAAGTAGTTGGGAAAAGAGTTCTAAAGCGAGGCTATGACAGGGTTGTAGAGAACAAAAAGGTAATAGTAGTTGATGACATACTCACTACAGGATCTTCTATAAAAAAGGTTATAGATACCGTTAGAGATTGCAAAGGAATAGTTCAGGGCAGCGCTTGCCTGGTCAATAGAGGCAATGTAAGCTCAGACGCTATTGGTTCTCCGTTTTTGAAAAATCTTCTTAGCATTGATTTTCAGTCTTTTGACCCTGAAGACTGCCCCCTTTGTAAAAGCCAGATTCCTATAAATAGGGAGTTAGGAAAAGGTAAGAAAATTACTAATTTATGATCTCTGGTGAGAAATGGCGATTTAAATTTATATCACATATATTTAACGCCGATGTTTTTTTGGTAAATATTTTAGAAAAAAATAACTTTAGTGTTGAGTCAGTATTATCTAATAAAGAAAAAACAACAATATCAAAAAAATTTTTAGATTTTATAAAAAAAAACCAAAACAAAGACTATAAATTGCCCTTTTTCTACAAAGAGAAAGGGCACGTGTTTTTCGAAGAGTATTATTATTTAGATCATCATACATACATAATGCTTAAGTGCAATGTTAAAAACATACCAAATTTTAAACAATTTAATGACTTTAAAAACACTTTAATTCTTGGCTCCCTAAACGCCAATCCGTGTAAAGATCTTTTTTCAAGCACTATCTCAATTGAAGATGGAATTATTATTTTAGATGAAAATTCAAATGAGCTTTATGCATCCTCTAATGCGAGACTTATTTATACCAAGGCTACAAACACTACTGAATTCTCTAAGGGTGATACATGGAAAGAGTTCTTTTCAAAAAACAAATTTATGCATCCTACTATTTTTTCAAAAACTTTAAAAAATGAAAATTTTATGGCCCAGCTATCTTTCTTCCCACTGTATAAAGAAAATATCTTGAAATATTTCATAGTAATTGTAAGAGACCTTTCGAAAAATTTACAGCTTGAAATAGAAAAAGAAAAACAGATAAATACTATGAAGGAAATTCATCATATGATTAAAAATAATCTTCAAATTATCAAAAGTATTGTCAATATAAAGTCAAGAAGATTGTCTGATAAGGAATTAATAGAAGATATATCTATAAAGCTTGAATGTCTTGCAAGGGTGCACGAACAGCTGATAAATGTATCAGAAGAGCTCTCCCTCAGAGAATTATTAGAAAGTTTATTTAAGATTTTAGTTAGTTCTGGAAAAGAAAGACTATATATCTATGGAGATCTCTTAGGCGAATATCAAAAAATGTTGCTGTTAATACTTGCATTGATAGAATTGCTGCAAAACTCTATAAAACATGCCTTTGTAGCAGACGAAAGATCAAAGATATTTATTTCAATAATAAATAAAACTGACCTTGTTAGAATAACCTACCTTGATTTTGGAGATTTTAAAACTGAAGGATCTTCTAAGGGATATGGCAGCGACCTTGTAAAAAGCCTCCTGGTAGACGGTTTGAATGCCTCTTATAAAAGATTGCCGACTATTAATGGTACACTATTTGAGATTATTTTACAAAAATTTTGATATAATCTTTCTTTAAAATATTCCAGAAGAGGTGAACTGTGGCAAGCGAGATGAGGCAATCTTCCAAAAATAAAAATCCAATAAAAGTTTTTATTGCTGACGACGAGTTTTTGATTAGATTGGACATGAAAGAAGAGTTAGATAAAGAAGGATTTAAGGTCATTGGTGAGGCAAAAGACGGCGCTGAGGCTCTCTCTGAAATAAGAAGATTGAAACCTGATGTTAGCATTATCGATATTATGATGCCTCATTTGGATGGCCTTAGATTAGCTGAGAGGTTAAAAAACGATGACCTTGGAGCCATTGTTTTTTTGACTGCTTATAACAATCAGGATTTTATAGAGAGGGCATCAAAAATTGGTGCTTTTTCGTATTTATTGAAGCCCTATAGAATAGGCGAGCTAAAAAGCGCAATTCTCTTTGCTTATGAAAGATACAATGAGGCAAAAAAATTAAAAGAAATAAACAGCTCCCTTGAGGAATCTTTGAAAGCTAAGAATTCTCTTTATAGGGCTAAGCTATTTATAATGGAACAGACCAAATTAAGTGAGAATGAAGTTCATAAAAGAATGCAAGAATACTCTATGAATAATAGAATATCTATTGGAGAACTATCTGAAATAATTTTGAAATCAAAAAATATCCCCAAGGAAATTAAAAATCCTTAAATAATTTTGGATAGGCTTCGTAACCTATTTCATACAAATCTGAACCAATTTCTTCCTGGTTAGGATAATATCTAAGAATTGAAAATTTATTTATCAGTTTTATTATAATTAAATTTGATACCCATAAATAAGCAGAAGATAAGATAAAAATAAAGAAAATTCCAAAGCCATTTACTATACTAGAAACTATTATCAGAGAAGATAGACTTATTATAACTGGTACTATAAGGAAAAGAGGATCGTCAAATAAAAATTTCACTTCAATTTTATTTTGAATGTATATATTTATAAACGATATTAAGAATGTTAAAGCGAGTACTAAGTAGAATGGCTCTACTAAGCTGCCAGACACGGTAAAAATCATAAATGTAAAAAGTGACGATATTAATATCAAAGGATCTATTTTCTTTGCGATAAAGATAGAGGATAACGAACTAGCTATGATGGATAATGAGAAATTTGAAAAAGCAAACTGTATCCAGTTTGGATTGTTTTCTTGAAAAAAATTTATTGTAGAAAGTATGAAGATCAATGATCCAAAATAAATAAAGATAATATTATTTCCAGGTATCGCCATAGATCTTCCATCTTTTGTAAATCTGCCTATGCGCGGTCCTATAAGCTGGCTTACAGATAGACTCGACATTGACGAGTAGAGAGCTACCAAGAAAGTAAAAAGTAGCTGATCTGATTGATGAATGGTGAAATGCTTTAGAATTAGCGAAAACAAAAAAGAAAAAGCTGGATAGACAAGTAAGATTTGACATATCAAGTATATAAAAATAATCTTTATTGAAGTCTTTTCAATAAATTGGGTTACGATTATTGAAAGTGCGAATAGAGAAAATATAAAATATATAAAGTTAATTTGTATGTTTAAAATATAAAAAACTACCATTGGCAGGAAATTTAATGCGCTCAAAACAAGATAGATAGTAATCAACGTCAATACGTTCTTTGACCTGATAGAACCTACAGCCAAAATTTGAAATCCAATAAAGGCTATTAAAAAGGGTATATAGTTAAAATAATTCATGACAATATTCTATATCAATTTTATTTAAAAATAAAATTTTATTAAATTTAATGTATCTATATTTCGTCATAGAATATCCTGGCCACTTTAAAATTTTGTCCGATTTATTAACGAGAATTACTCTTATTAAACTGTATGGTTAAACATAAGCTTAATTTATTTACATAATATAAATGTTTATGTATAAATAAATATAAATATTCCCTATTTATAAAAAATTATATTTACATCTTAGATAAATACATGCTAATATGGTATACCTTAAATAAAATTTAGTTAAGTAATGATGGAGCAAGTCAGCTTTATATAAGATTTAATGTAAAAATTATTTGATAACAAAACTACACCAGTCAATAATGTTATTTAATTATCCTTTTTATATATTTTGTAATTAAATATAAGGAGGATGCCATGAGGGTTTTGTGGGTAACTTTTTGTTTTGTTTTATTTATTTTTCTATCTGGGTGTGGAGCTGGCGCAAAGACCAATGTTTCAAACAACTTAAGCGAAAACCAAAAAAATATTCAAATTGCACAAAATGAGGGTCAACAACAAAGTAATAACTATGTCAATTGGGTAGTTTTCACAGATCCCGTAGAGCAAGCCTTTAGTCTGGATATTCCGGATGGATGGAATGTAGATGGAGGTGTGAAGAGGATCTCAGAAATAGACATTAGATCGGGCACTACTGTACAGTCACCCGACCAAATGACTACTATCTTTTATGGTGACAGAAACATACCTATTTTTACAGTTCCAAATGCTCTTTTAGCAAGAGGTGGGTATCATGCTGGAATGTGGTATTATGCTGGTCCTGGAGTAAACTTGTTTATTGAGCCATATATGAGCGGTAGAGCATTTGCTGCAAAATGGGGATATTATAGAATATCGCACCTTTGTTCTAACGCTCAGATTACAAGTTCTGATGATTTAAACAACGCTAGTCAGGCAATGAATAATATATACGCACAGTATGGCATATACACGTCTATTGATTCTGGCGAAGCTACTTTCTCATGTTATTTAGATGGTACGCCCGAATATGGTTATGTTTATTCCGCAACAGAGCTTGTCCGAAATCAAACTGGTGAGTTGTGGGATGTAAAAACTTTTATTGGATTTGTAGCTCCTGCACAATTGACCAGAGAAACTTTTGACATCATAGTCCATATGGCACAAAGCTATAGATTGAACCCTCAATGGGTAGCTGCACAAAATAATATGAACGCTCAATATGAAAATATCGTTACACAATCAAACAATCAAATTTCAGACATGATATTTAAAGGTGGGCAGCAAAGACTCCAAGAGTATTATAATATTGGGCAAAAATATGACAGGGTCGTCGTAAAAAACGAATCAAATTATTATGATCCAACGACTAACACTACCTATAAAGGTGATAACAGATACGAATATCACTACATAACCAATGATAACCAGATAATCAATACAAATCATCCATTGCAAACCAACCAAAACTTACATGAATTGCAGCAACAGAATTAATAACTTGAGTTCTATTATATAGTTCTATTATTTTGGATCTCTAATCTTTTTTATTTGATTTGGACTTTTTATAAAATAATTTATCAATATATTTTTTAATCTAATTTCATTTGTTTCAAGATGCCTTATAATAATAGCTAAACTATTTACCAGGAGATTAATTTGAAAAAAAGAATTGAAGTTATTAAAAAATGTGCATTGGAAGCAGGTGAAATATTAAGATATTACTATTCAAATGAAATACACACCAGATTTAAGGGTAAGCTTGATATGGTTACTGATGCTGATATAAATTCTCAAGAAAAAATTGTAAGCATTATAAAATCTGAATTTCCAGATGACGAGATAATCGCAGAAGAAAATATTGAAAACACTTCTAATCTAAAATCTACCTGGATTATCGACCCTTTGGATGGCACAACCAATTTTGTGCATAGGTTGCCGTGGTTTGCTATATCCATTGCATATCTACACCAAGGAGATATAAAACTGGGACTAATTTACATCCCTCTATTAAATGAGCTTTTTTTTGCTGTTAAGGGCGAGGGTGCGTTCCTTAATGAAAAAAGAATTTCAGTCAGCAAGGAGGATAGCTTAGAAAAGTGTTTGGTAGGTACTGGATTTCCATATTCAATTCACGAGAATTATGAAGATATAGTCAGCAGATTTAAAAAGGTTTTAATTAACGTAAGGGGAGTAAGGAGACCTGGGGCTGCTGCACAAGATCTTGCTTATGTTTCTTGCGGCAGACTTGATGCATTCTACGAAGATGGGTTGAAGCCCTGGGATGTGGCGGCTGGGATACTTTTAATCAACGAAGCTGGTGGCAAGGTAACTGGTTACAATGGAGAAGAATATCAAATCGGAAAGTCAAACCAGATACTTGCTTCCAATCTATTTTTGCATGAAAAAATTAAAGAACTTATTTCTTTATAAACTGGAGGGTATAAATGAAATCTAAAGTTGTAGTGGTATTGTGCAGCACAGACGAACAGGTAATTAGAACTGGAATAATGTATGGAACAAACGCCTTGAAGAAGAACTGGTTCGAGGATGTAAAATTCATTATATTTGGCGGTGGGCAGGAGGTTTTATTGAAGAATGCAGATTTATTAAATAGTTTATTGGAGTTTAAACCCTTAGCCTGTAAATTTGTAGCAGATGAGAAGGGTATTGGAGATATATTGTCCAATAAAGGATTGGAAGTTATATATGTAGGTGAAACTTTATCAAATCTAATTAACGAAGGCTGGACTCCTTTAGTTTTTTAAATGTTTAACTTTAATCTTCAAACAATAATTATTGAAACATTAATCTATATTGTGGTGAATTTCTGTATAAAATTTATTTTGAACGATGACGAGTTTACAAATTTTAGAAAAGCCATAATGTTTGGCTACCTTATTTTTGCAAGCTTTTTTATGTCTATAGGAATTTTTCTGACTGTAAGCATACTTGTGATAATTTTAACCTTTGGGGTCAGAAAGTTTTTCGACTATTAGAATGAGAGTTATAACTTAGAAATCTAAAATATGATATAATTTTTTACATTAACAATTTGGAGGCTTGTACTTCTTATTAATTATCATGTAAAGGGATGGTGAACTTGGACCTTTATATAAATAGAAAAATTTTTAGTGTTCTTTTTCTCTTTCTTTTTCTCTTTCTTGGTTTAATTGTTACTTCATCTCTTTCTTATGCAGGTAGCGAAAATTTTGGTATGTGGCAGAATATTAAGGTACAAACCTATAACTACAACTTTGTCCCCGCTAAGGTTCTTTACAATTACTTATTGAAGAACAACGTTCCTTCTGATAAAGCTATTGAAATGGTTGGTATAGCTGGCGCGGAGAGCAATTATAATCCAAATATTATTGTAGACAATCCAAAGGGCGGAATTCTGCTCAGTTCAGGAGAACTATCATTGCCAGAGTATTCAGTTGGTCTATTTCAGATCAATTTGCTCGCTCATCATAATACTTTATGCAATGTATATAGCGTGTGTAACTGGCATGACCAGGTAAATTGGTTGATGAATCCTTATAATAATGCTAAATTTGCAATTTATCTCTCTGGAAACGGGCAAAATTTTGCGCCTTGGAGCACTTATAGGAATGGCAGCTACATTGCTTATGCTGAACAATTTTATAGTAGTTATAGTTCCTCACGTTAGATTTATTCTTATATATAATTTTTAAATATCTTTATTAAATTTAATAGCTTTTTGCATCAAATAAAAGCGCCAATTCTTTCTTAT
>NZ_JBAGBW010000009.1 GCF_039822205.1 Thermodesulfobium sp. 4217-1 | reverse complement strand
TGTATCAACATTTGTAGTTAGAGTATATGTAGTATTGAAATATTCGTTTACGTAATTGTTTACATAAGTTTGGGTAATAGGAGTTAAGTCTGTATTAAGCCCTATGCCGTTTAGAAAATTATGAGCAGGAGGCAAATCTAAAGAGGTATAATTTAAACCCATTGCGCTGGTAAAGACATTGGCAGCTTCCAGCTTGTCATATAAGACCTGGGTATCAGTGCCCTGAGCACCGCCTAATATGTCGTAGGCAAGCTGACCTGCGCTCATATGATAGGTATTATATACATTCTCCCAATATTGCAGTCCACCTGGATCTGGTGTCCTATTAAAAAGATTTTCATATATCTGACTTATAACGCTTCCTACATTTGTAGAAGTAATAGTACCATATAGGCTGTTTGCTTCTGGCTGATCTACAAAAAAATTTAAAATAGAACCTATATTGCCACCGAAATCACTTTGAACGACTCCCGCCCAATAGTTCAAACCGCCCTGATCTGCAGCCCTATCATAAAATGCAATGTATAGGTCTTGAATTTCATTTAAAAGCATCTGATTGTTAATCATAAATCCCCCTTAAATTTATTTTTAAAAACTTATATATAATGTAACATAAAAATATTTTTTGAGTGTTAAAGAACAATTAAAACATTTATAATATGAGTCAAAAAAGAAGCGAAGACATAGAGAAGAAAATTGGCGGAGGGGGTGGGATTCGAACCCACGGCCCCAATAAAGGGGACACCGATTTTCAAGACCGGCTCCTTAAACCGCTCGGACACCCCTCCAGCACTGAATATTGTATCATACTTTTTGGAAAGAAGGTAATAGGTTAAATGAACGAAAATTATTACGAAAAAATATTGGATAGATTAAAAAAATATTTTGGTGAAATTGAAAGAAGAGATGAAGACTTTTTTCATGAATTGATCAAGGCTACACTCTCACAGAACACTACTGACACAAACAGCATACAAGCATATAAAAATCTTATAAAAACCATAGATAATGACTTGGGAAATCTATCAAATGATGAGTATTACGACAAAATCAGAGACTCAATCAAGATTGCAGGACTAAACAATCAAAAGGCAAGGACACTGTGTGCTTTGGGAAGAAAATTCTTTACAGGCCAAAAATATTCTGATGCAGAAGAGCGCATTAAGAAGATGAATGTTTCTGAAATTATTAGCGAATTTCTTGACATTGACGGAATAGGATTGAAAACTATTTCTTGTGCAATATTGTTTGGCTTACACCGATGCGCATTCCCTGTTGATACACATATTTCAAGGATTGCTCAAAAGATTAAAAATAGAAAAATCAGCAAACTGGATATCCAGATGGAAATAGAGGGCTCCATCCAAAACTGGAAAAAATTAAAAGCCCTGCACCTACACCTCATCGAGTTGGGAAGAGGTATTTGCAGGGCCAAAAAACAAAACTGTCAAATATGTCCTATCAGAGAACTTTGCGAAGATTATCGTTCAAGATGACCTTCATCCTGCTAATTGGCTCAATTGGCTCAGGTTCTATCCCTTTTAGCAATGCAAGATAATAGCTTGCAAAATCAGTCGAGTATATGAGATCAAGACCAGCTAAAATGTGATTTTTCCCTGAACCAAAGACCTCCAAAACCTCTATGCCTTCAGAATTTAAAAATGTTTTTACAGTGGTTATAATATTCGACAGCAACACTGATTCCAATTCTGGAATTCTAAAGATCAATACAATATAGTCTTCTTTCTTATCAACCAATGAAATTGGGACAATTTGATTGTGTGAAGCCTCTGGAAGAAAGGAGTAGTAAGACAGCTGTTTTGCATTTTCTTCGAGCTGAGATTTAAATCTATAAGCAATATTTTTGCTAATTGACTCTGCTCCCCACAGTACAATGTTCTTTTTAGATGCTAATTTAAATGCAATTTTTTTTGAAATATTATCTTCAAAATCAACTTCAGGCAAAAATTTGTTTTTACCCTTCGACAGCTGAGATAACTCTCCCCAGAAATCATTTTCATCATATTCAGTCCATTTATTTGTAAATGCATACTTAAATAATATTGACAGGGTAAATGGCATAGCGGCTCTTGGCGCTCTGCCAGCAGGCACACTGATATATTGCCAATTTAAATCTTTACACAGATCGACAATTTTGCCGCCAGAAGAAATGCCTACCCCTTTGAATCCATTCTTAGATATCATTTCAATGCTTTTCAAAGTTTCGATAGTATTGCCAGAATAGCTAAAAGCTATAACAAAGCTCTTGGCAGGATCTGGTAAAATTTCTTGACCCCCTAATGTAGAAAAAAAATAGACTTTTTTGTTAACGTTCATAATTTCAGTAAATATCTTAGGTGAGATTGCAGATCCTCCTATTCCCAGAAAAATTATGTTTTCGACTTCAAGCTCTTCTACCTTGCCATCTTTATAAAACGCTAAATCTTTGTAGAAGTCTTTCATGTGATATGCAATATCAGAAGCGTATACGCTCATTAAATTCTTGTCCATAATCCCTCCTAAAGACTAATAATTTATAAAGTTACATTACATTGAACTCCTAATTCTTCATCGAGCTTTTGTAGACGTTTTATTCTATCATCGGTAGAAGGATGGTCAGAAAAGATCTCATATGCTTTGCCTAAATTTTCTTTGTCTACAGTTTTCAGTCTTTCCATAAAAGTAATCATAGCACAAGGATTATATCCCGCCCTATAAGCATAAATCGTTCCGTAATGATCAGCCTCATACTCCTCATCACGACTATATCCTAACATAACTAGATTTTCTGTCAATCCAGCTACATATTGAGACAAAGAAGAACTTTTGGAAAATAAAACCTGCAAAAATAGATTCGCATAAAACTGTCTTTCAATATTTTTTACTACGTGCCTCCTGCATACGTGACCAATTTCGTGCCCCAAGACGCATGCAAGCTCATCATCAGACTTAACAAAATTTAGTAGTCCTTTGTACACATAGATAAACCCACCTGGAAAAGAGACAGCATTGATTTGATTTATATTTACAATCTTAAAAGTGTAAGGCAGGTCTCTTCTATCACAGACAGCTACAAGCCTGGCACCAATACTTGAAACTTTTTCGTTCCAATATGGATCGTCATACAATCCGTATTTCTTTTCAAAGCTCTTAGAAGCATCCCGACCAATCTTGATCTCCTCCTGAGTAGAGATCAAAGAGGCATTAGCGCTTTTGGGAAATATTAAAGTCGATGCAAAACTAAAAAATATTAATAAGAAATTACGTCTTTTTATCATCGTTTTTATTGCAACAATGATCTCTAAATATCTCTTCTTTTACTCCGTCTTCGTACATAACGACGTATGAATTCTTCAAGTATCTATTTTCTATGACCCTTGCATTACCGCGCGGAGCCTTAACAATATCGTCCACATTTGGAAAACAAGACCTGCAAGAAGCATAAAATGGATATTCATAAGACATACAACACAAAAGTCTGCCGCAAACACCTGATATCTTTGTAGGATTCAATTGCAAACCCTGGTCCTTTACCATTTTTACAGATATTGTATCAATCTCATCTAAAAAGGTAGTACAACAAACTTCTCTTCCACAGCTGCCTATAGCCCCAAGAAGCTTTACGGCATCCCTTGAGCCCACTTGAAACAATTCCACTCTTGTTTTCTTAACTCTTTTCGTAATCTCTTTAATTAATTCCCTAAAATCAATTCGTCCATCAGCAGTAAAATAAATTGTTATTTTAGAGCCATCAGTGTTATAAACTGCCTTAAGAAATTTCATTTCAAGTTTCAAATCCCTGGCTAATTCCTTGGACAAAAGAAGTATTTCCTTTGCCCTATCTTCTCTTTCTTGCAATCCGCAGACATCTTCTTTGGTCGCCAATTTTAAAATTTTTCTAATGCTTTCAATATTTTCACCAATGTCGTCCACAACTGAATCAATTATACCCATTTCAATTCCGAAATTGCCCTCGACTACTACGCAATCGCCTTTTGAAAACTGCTCCTCTGACAAAAAATATCCAAATCGCCTTAAAGGCAAAACTTTTACATAATAATAATTCATTTAAATCTCCTTAAAATCTAATAAAAAATTGCTAATCAAAAAAATTGATGAAGCATTTACCCTACTTAAATAGAACTTATTAGCCATCTTTATCTTTTCCAAAGCATCTAAATATATCTCAAAACTTATCTGTCTTTTCTTAAAAAGCGCCAGCAATTGTGATTTATAGAAAAATAAAGACAAAGATGGTTCCGTGTCCTTATAGACGTTATCAAACAAAAAATTTTTATCGTTCATACCCTCAGATTTAATAAAACATTTCATCAATTCAATTTTATCAAGCATACTATTAAAAAAAGTTTCATCTTTGTCAGATAGTATGCCTGGACATCCGTAAACAAGCTCAGCAAAATCCTTATTATTTACAGATGCGTTGTCAAATTTACTTAGAAATTCAGCAGTATCTTTATCAGAAAGCAATGGAGCATAAATTTCAATTGATCTCGATCTTAATGTCGATATTAGCTGAAAATCAGATAAGAATATAAAATAGGTATTTTCAGGCGGCTCTTCGACAATCTTTAGAAAAAAGTCAGGTATTTCTACGACATCCTTGATCCTTTGCGGATCGCTTCCAAATTCTACAAACACAGTAATAATTTCATTATTAACTCTCTTCTGCCACAACACATCGTTTAGTAATTCTCTTAAGAACTTCCTGTCAGATAATAGATCGTTTTCAGTCTGTTTCCCGAAGACAAAAGAAAAAAAATTTGGTTTATTTTCATATAAAGAGTCAAATTTATAACCGTAAATTTTTTCCAGAAAATTGTTTATTATCTGTTTTTTATAATTTCCTTTTGGACCCCAGACCGCAAATGACCTTAAGTTAAATTCTTTAACATTTTCAAAAAATTTATCGAATTTTTCTAATCTTTCCTCAAACACTTTTTCCAACTTTTTTTTCTAATACTGTTTTCAAAATTATTTTATGGATCGCATCTCTATTTAGTTTAGGATACAAGATAAAAAATCTTTCTGGCTCTAAAGAGGCCAGATTAAGATATCCTGCTCTTACTCTATTGTGAAAGTCTATATTCTCAGACTCCATTCTATCCTTATTCCCTACAAATCTTTCTTGTGCCTCAATAAAAGAAAAATCAAATAGAAATGTAATATCAGGTTTTACTCCATTTGTAGCAAAAAAGTCAAGCTTTTTCAAGAGAGACAGATTAACTCCTCTCCCAAAACCCTGATATGCAAAGGTAGAATCAGAAAATCTATCACAAATAACAGTTTTACCTTTATTCATAGCAGGAAGAATGTATTCACTTACAAGCTGAGCCCTGCAGGCAGCAAAAGATAGAACTTCAGATTCAATTGAGATATTTCTACCGTGTAACAGAACTTGTCTAAACGACTCCCCTAATTCTGTAATACCAGGGTCTTTTAGGTAGACTACTTCATTGCCCAATTCCACGAGCTTGTCATAAAGTAGCTTTGATTGGGTAGTTTTGCCGCATTTTTCAATACCCTCAAATGTAATAAAAAGTCCGTTATTATTATTTTGCAAATATCTTCACCCTTCTTTTAGGTTCATCGTCAAGGCTTTCTGAAAACAGATTATATTTCTCTACGAGTTGATGTTGAAGTTTTCTAAAATATGCATTTCTGGGGCTCAGTTCAACTGAAATTTTTTCTTTCAAGACTTTTCTTATACCCTCTTCTGCCTCTTTCAAAGCATCATACTTCTCAAAATCAACATCCTCATAATTTGACGAGCACAGTTGAGCCATCTCAGACAAAACTTTTCTTGCCTGTGTGATGGTATTGCTCCTCATTACATATATAGGAAGACTTTTTTCTTCCACTTCTTCAAAAAATTTGCCCTTTACCCTCAAAAAACCCTTCAACGTTATAACAGCATCAGCAATATTTAAATCTTTTACGACATTTATCGACAACCTCAGTTCCTTAGAAGCTCTGTCTAAGACGTCTTTATTAACACCAAATGAAAAAATATTTAAAAAGTCTTTACTTATTTTTTCGTCAAATCTGTTTCTTATCTCACGATCCCTGTAAGAAGGAGGATCTTGTAATGGTTCTTTATTTAACTCCATTCTGTGTTCTTCTATGATTATTGACCCATCGGATCCTTTTGAGCGAACTTCAGGCTTTAGCTGAACACCTTTGAGTAACAAGTCTACAACTTTGTCTACATTTTTGTGTATAACCATCTTTTCTCTATCCAAAAGCTCTATAACTACGCTAAAGGTAGGTTGGGTTTTTCTCTCTTGAATTGTTTTCTGTGTTCTTCGCCTTTTTGCCTCTTCATCAGAAAGGGTGACCACCTGAACTCCGCCAACCAGATCGCTTAATGTGGGATTCATAATAAGGTTTACCAGACTATTGCCATGAGCGGTTGCGATAAGCTGCACCCCTCTTTCAGCAATAGTTCTTGCAGCCTGAGCTTCTAATTCTGTACCAATCTCGTCCACAATAATGACCTGGGGCATATGGTTTTCCACAGCCTCAATCATAACTGCGTGCTGTTTTTCAGGAGAAGGGACCTGCATTCTCCTTGATCTCCCTATTGCAGGGTGAGGGATATCCCCATCTCCGCCTATTTCATTTGAAGTATCTATCACAATTACCCTTCTCTTCATATCCATAGATAAAATTCTTGCAATCTCTCTTAGCTTGGTAGTCTTTCCAATGCCTGGAGGACCCATCAAGAGTATGCTTTCTTTGCTTTCTACAATATCCTTTATTATGTCAATTGTCCCAAAAACTGCCCTACCCACTCTAAGAGTGAGGCCTACAATCTCGCCAGTCCTATTTCTAATACAAGAAATTCTATGTAAAGTTCTTTCTATGCCAGCTCTGTTATCGCCAGAAAAACTCCCGACTCTTTCTGTAACCCGTGACAGGTCCTCTCGTGTAACCTGTTTTGTAGCTATCTCGAAGGCGTCTTCAGGGAACCTGACCTCGGGAAACCTTCCAAGATCAAGAACAATCTCTATAATATTACCTAAATTCTTTAACTCTAATATAGGATATTTAAAATCATCAGGCAGGACATCAATTAGACATCTTAGATCGTCTATAACTTCATCCAACTCCAAAAAATTCACCTACCATATTTAATCTGGTTTCAAGTGAGGAAAGAGTATGACATCCCTTATTGAGGGAGAATCTGTCAGGAGCATAACTATCCTGTCAATTCCCAAACCCAAACCGCCAGCCGGTGGCATTCCATGCTCAAGAGCAAAGATAAAGTCATCATCCATAACTTGAGCTTCCTCATCTCCACATTCTTTCAGTTTTGCCTGTTCTAAGAACATATTTTTTTGATAAACAGGATCGTTTAGCTCGCTATGTGCATTCCCAATTTCTCTGCCAGCTACTATCAATTCAAATCTCTGTGCTCTTGAAGGATTTACAGGATCCTTTTTCGCCAACGGGGAAACCTCAGAAGGATATCCGATTACAAAGGTAGGCTCCTCGATTTTTTTCTCCACAAGGTGTTCAAATATTTCAAGTTTTAACTTACCCAATCCCCATTCTTCGCTATATTGGCATCCTAATTTTTTTACAAATGACTGCAAAAATGGCTTATCCTTTAACTGTTCATCTGTTAAACCCACATATTCCTTAATAGATTCATCAAAATCCAATCTTCTCAGAGGCGGCTTAAAGTCATAAGTCTTCCCCTGATAGGTAATGTTACTAGTCCCCAAAACATTTTCACATAGGTAGCTTAGAAGATCCTCTGCAAGAATCATCATATCATTTAGATCAGAGTAGGCTTGATAGGCCTCAAGCATTGTGAATTCAGGATTATGTTTAACCGAAACTCCTTCATTTCTAAAAGATCTATTGATCTCATAAACCTTGTGGAAGTTACCGATTAATAACCTTTTTAGGTATAATTCAGGAGCAATCCTCAAAAAAAGATTTTTCTCCAATACGTTGTGATATGTTACAAAGGGTTTGGCAGATGCGCCGCCTGGTATTATGTGAAGCATTGGGGTCTCTACCTCCAGAAAATCCTTTTCTTCAAAGAATTTTCTTATGAGACTCATAATCTTGCTTCTTTTTAAGAATACGTCCCTTGTTTTTTGATTCGATATCAGGTCCAAGTATCTAAATCTATATCTCAATTCTACATTTTTTAAACCGTGCCATTTTTCGGGGAGCGTCCTAAGAGCCTTAGACAATATCTTAATTGACTTGACTAAAACAGTAATCTCGCCTGTCTTTGTCTTAAAAAGCGGACCAGAAATTTGAATAAAATCTCCAATATCGATAAAGTTCTTAAATAAATCATATTGTTCATTCAAGACATCTTTCTTCAGTTGTATCTGAATTTTACCAGTAAAATCAATCATATCTGCAAAACTCATCTTCCCATGAGATCTCTTGGAAAATAGTCTGCCTACTATGTTCACTTCTTCATCTTCAGGTAAGCTGCACCCTTCAAATTTATCTTTTATATTTGAAATATAATCAACAAACTGAGACTCAACTGGATATGGGTCTATTTGCATATCCCTCAAAGAATTAGACTTTGATAGTCTTTGATTGAAGTATTCATTTTCTAAATTTTCATCATTTAAAAACGGCTCATCATCATGCTCTTTCAATGTTTATCACCTTTAATTTTATTGTTTGGCCTCCTGGGGTATGAACGCTAACCTCATCACCAATCTGCTTACCGAACAGTGCCTTGCCGACTGGAGATTGATATGAGATTTTCCCGTTCAAGGGATCAGCCTCAATCGGTTCTAATATAATATATTCCTTTGTGGTCTTTTTGTTAAGATCTTTCACAGCTACCTTGCATCCAATGCTTATTCTTGATAATTCAATCTTATCTATATCGATTATCTTTGCATTAGTAAGTTGAGATTCCAGCTCACTTACTCTTGAAAGTATCATAGCCTGCTCACTCTTTGCCTCTTCGTATTCAAGGTTGCCAAAATCCTCAGCAAAATCTTTTGCCTCTTGAATTCTTTCAGATATTTCCTTTAGCCTTACGTCTTTCAAATATTCAAGCTCATTTTTCAGTCTATCGTAACCTTCTTGGGTTAAGCTAATTAATTCTTTCATATAATCCTCCTGCACTAAAATTCCTATGTATTATAGTTATTACAATCAAAATTGTAAACATTATGGGTTGCCAGAAACCTCTATCTTATAGTCTAAAGACCGCCAATTAGACGCCATATTGGGCCCAGAATCTGATGGCGAATTTAATATTACCAGCGTAACGCTATCACCAGGCTGACCTAAATTAAAAGTGTAACTAACAGTGTCGTAAGAACCAAACCCAATTTTTGCATTTTTATAAATACCATTGCTTGTATAAAAATATAAATTAGCAGTAGGAGTAATTACGCCTTTTAAGATTACTTTAATGGTACAACTACTAAATGAGGCCAATCGTGAAAAAGTTATTAAAAACCATCTTGACTGCGGCGGTCCAAAAAAATTTCCAGGAATAGGCGAATAGTATCTATCCTTCTCGCCCTCAGTAAGGTAAACAGATGCCTTATCGGAGTCCCAAAATGGATCGTTGTTGCTTATGACAATTATTGAGACCCTTTGAACGGAGTCTTGCTGACCAGGCACAAACACTCCAGAAGAAAAATCCAGGTTCAGACTGCTATTTAAAGGGAGCTTTGCCATCTGCCAGGGGGAAGGGGTATATATAAGATCCTGAGCAAAGGCAATATTGCAAGATAAAATCAAAAAAATAAAAACCAAATTCAAACAAGCTTTACCTAAAGTGTACAATTGTAACTCCAGCACCTCCTTCATTTGGATCTGCAAGGCCAAAGTTTTCAACTTGAGGATGATTGGCCAGTATTTCGTGAACAAGTTTTCTTAAAATACCTTCTCCCTTTCCATGTATTATTCTAATATAAGGAGCATTAGAAACTAAAGATCTATCAATAAATTTTTCAACTTTTTGTATGGCCTCATCAGCTCTCATACCTCTTACGCTTATCTCAAAGTTAGAACCCGTATTACTTATAGATTTTATTCCAATATTACTATTGTAAATTTTTCTATCTTGTTTTGATATGTTGTTTTCAGCAAAAACTAGTAAGGAATTATCAACCCAAACCTTAGATTTTTCAGACTGTACTAAGCTCCTATTTCCTTGTTTCTTAATCAACTTGCCAGAAATATTCATTGTCGATATATTAACATAATCACCAATATTTATTCTGATTTTATTTGGTGCAGAATCCTTCTTTTTGGAGATCTTGTTACTTATTATGCTTTCAAGATCTTCCCATCTTTTTAAGCTGTCTATCATTAAATCTTTTTTTGGCTGATTCAAATTTCTCTTTAGCTCTTTGACAACTAATTGAGTTGAAGAAATTATTTCGTTTAACTCTGATATTTTTTCATCGTATCTTTTATTCAATGAGACTTCAAGTTGATTATATTCCCTTTCCAGAAGCTCTTTCTCTGTTAATAAAGTTTTTTCTTGAATTTTTAACTCTTCGATTTTTTTATTATAAAATTCAGTAAGCTTATTTAGCTTCGACATTTCGCTGTAAACCTGATCGCTTAGGAGATATTCCTTCGCATCAGAAATAATTTCAAGAGGCAAGCCCATCTTTTTTGCAACATCCAATGCATGGCTATTCCCAATAGAATTCCACAAAAGCCTATATGTCGGCAAATTTGAATTGTTGTCATATTCCATAGCACCTATGGTAATTTCAAATCTGTCTATATTAGTTATTTTTAATTCTGATATGTGTGTAGTTATGCAGATAAAAGCACCCTGTAAAAGTAAATACTTTATGATTGACTTAGCAAGGGAAAATCCTTCTTTAGGATCAGTGCCATTACCAAGCTCATCAATTAAAATTATCGAATCCCTCAAGTCATTCTTTAAAAAGTGTTTTAGTTTGTCTATATGATAGGTGAACGTGCTCAAGCCCAAACTTAAATCCTGTACATCAGAAAGATCTGAAAACAAGCCCTTGAAAGGTCCTATCTTGGCGCTGTTTGCGTGAATATACAGACCACTAAGTGCCAAAAAAACATTTAGTCCCAAATTTTTTAACGCGACAGATTTTCCACCGCCATTCGCTCCAGTTAGCACAAACCCTCTTGCCTTGTTGTTTAAGTAAAAATCTTGTCCTATGGGGTTCTTTAAAAGTGGGTGTCTTGTATTGCTAAATTCAATAATTAAATCGCTAACAAGCTCAGGTTTTACACAATTGTATTCTTTGGCGTATTTGCCCAGGGCGAAAAAGAAATCGGTTGAATCATAAAAATTAATGTTTTCTTGGATCAATTCCCTATAGTTAAGAAGATTTTTATCAATATTTTTTAATATTAGCTTTAATTCGTTCAGTTCTTCTTCTTTTTTCAGCCTAATCTTGCTAACAATTTCTGCAGAAATATATGGCTCAACATAAGCTGTCAATCCAGAAGTAGATGTGTCCCGTATAGTCCCTGGAATCTTATCCAGATGCTCAATCTTGACTGGAAGCAAATAAAAGCCATTTCTCTCCAAGACTATGTTTTCTTGAAAATATTTTTTGTTCTCACCTCTGACATAATTAGTAAGTAAGCTATTTAGATCGTTTTCAAATCTTTTTATGCTCTTTCTGATCTCATAAAGTTTGCTGCTTGCCTTGTCTTTTATATTGCCCTCATCGTCGAAAATATTATCAAGAAGATTGAAAAAACTGACTGGAAAACTTAATTGCGAAGCAATATTATAAAAAAAATTCGAATTTAGAGTTATACTTAGAAAAAATTCTCTAATGTTGTAAGTTGCTTTTAAAAATAAAAACAAACCAAAGTACTGCTGAAAAGACAAAGAACGATTGTTCTTAAAACCCTCAACCGATTCAATAGTCAACTCAGGCAGTCTTTCCCTTGGATCAGAATACTTCCAAATAATATCAATAGCGTCGCTAATACGGCTTTGCCTTTGAGCAGCATCAAGACCTTCCAATGGACTGATAGAGAGAATTTCTTCCCTAATATAAGGCAATAAAGCATATTTCCCTATATTTTTTAAGACTTCTTTATAATCTAAATCGTAAGCATCAAATTTAAATGACATAAACTATATTATAATTTAATTTGCGAAAACAAAGAAAAGATTGTTAAATTAAAAAAATTGTTATAAAATTAAAAAATTGTAATAAAAATTTTATGTTTAAAATAATTTAGGAGGCGGATTTTGGATAAGTTCAATGTAATTATAATTGGAGCAGGTCCTGGCGGACTCAAAACGGCAATGAGACTAAGAAGATTGGATTTTGGTCAAAAGATTTTAGTTATAGATAAAGGCTCCTATCCTTCATTCGGAGCATGCGGCATGCCATTTTATATAGAAGGATTGGTCAAGAATTTTGATGATTTAAGAAAAACATCATTTGACTCAATTAGAGACAAAAAATATTTCAAAAACTACGCAAACATAGATGTCTTGTTAGAGCACTCAGTTACAGGAATTGACACAGATTCAAAGACCGTTTTTGTTACAGACAAAAATAACAATACAGAATCGAAATTTCAATATGACAAGCTTATAATAGCTACTGGCTCAAAAGCAATTGTTCCTCCTATCGAAGGCCTATCAATAAATAGTGAAAACGTATTCACACTGAAGGACCCAACAGACGCAGAAGAAATTAAATCCTACTTAGCCAAAAACGATGTTAAAAGCGCATGCATTATGGGCGCAGGTCTAATTGGCTGTGAAATAGCATCTTCCTTGTTCAATTCAGATATCGACGTTTCCATTTTTGAGATTTTTGATTGGCCCCTTGCAGCCTTAGTAGATAAAGAGGTTGGACTATATTTAAAAAAGCAAATGTTTAACAACGGCATGGAAATATACACGGGTGAAAAAATAACAAAATTTGTTTCAGAAAACAACAAAACTATTAAGGCCGTCTCCGATCAAAGAGAGGTAGAGGCAGATATATTCCTCATCTGCTCTGGCGTAAGACCAGATACAGAAATAGCGAAAAAAGCCAACATAGAGATGTCTCCAAAAGGATCTATAATTACCAATAAATTTTTGCAGACCTCAGACCCTGATATATATGCCGTCGGAGACTGTATAGAAATCAAAAATCAGCTTACAAACAAGAATTTTTATGCGCCAATGGCAACCTATGCAAATAGACTTGGCAGGATAATCGCAAATAATATAATGAAAAACAATTCTCAAGCTTTTGATGGGGCGATCGGCACAGCTATAGTTAAGATTTTAGGAATAAATATTGGCAGAACAGGGTTAAGCGAGAGGGAAGCAAGAGATTCTAATATAGACTTCGAAACAGTTTTATACTCAGGTTACGACAAACCTCACTATATGCCAGAAAGCAAAAAAATGAACATAAAGTTAATTTTCGATAAAAAAGATGATAGCTTAATTGGGGCTCAGTGTATAGGAAATGAAGCAAGCGTTGACAAAACTATTGACGTAGCTGCTACAATTATTCAAAATAAAATAAATTTTGAAAAACTTTTAGTCTTAGATTTGTCTTATTCGCCTCCATTTTCCAACTCAGTAGATATATTGGTTCAAGGTTTTCAAACTTATGAGAACAAAAAGAATAAGATGTATACTGCTATTTCATTTGAAGAGGTAAAACAGATATTAGAAAAAGACCGTAATTTAGAAAATGTGGTATTATTAGATGTAAGATCAGAGGATGAATTTAAAAAGGTTCCCTCACCATTTAAAAATGCTATTAGTATACCTATTGAAAAATTGTATGGTTTTGATTTAAAATATAATAAAGATAAAAAGATCATAGTATTCTGTGGAACAGGTTCAAGATCCTATCAGGCATCGGTTATGTTAAAAGATAAGGGTTTTAAAGAAGTGTACAATCTGGAGGCCGGTTTGAGTGCTTTTTATTAAAATAAAGGGGTGAACAAATTTGACAAACAAATTTGGAAGGTTTTTAAAAGAGGCAAGACTGCAAAAAGGTATCAATCAAAGAAAGCTTGCTTTACTATCTGGTATAGATCCTGGCTATGTGAATAAGCTTGAGTCAGGAAAGATGCCGCCCCCATCACCAAAGGTCTTAAAAAATATAGCTTCAGTCCTTGGACTTGATGAATTGCAGCTATATTTAAGAGCGGGTTACATAACCGAAGATCTGACCAAAAAGCTTTCCGATGAGCCAGAATTTAGCATGATGTTCTATGCGCTAAAGGTTTTGTCAAAAGAGGAACAGAAAAATATATTGGACTTCGTAAAATTCAAACTTGAAAATTGGAAAAAAATTGACAAAACCTAAAATATTTGATTTTTTTAATTTTCTGTTATATAATTTTTAACTAAGTAAATTATATAAAAGAGGGGGAGAAAAGATAACTTCTTTAAAGGAATTAATCGAAAAAAATAGTTTGTTAAATGAAATACACGTCCTGTTGGACGATAATGCGTTTGAGGATGTTTTTTTAGTGGGAGGAGCGGTCAGGGACCTACTGATAGGTAAGCAAATAAGCGACTATGATTTCTTAGTATCAGAAGGTTCAGTATCCGATATAGCCAAACTCTTATCAAATAATTTAGGTGGTAAATTCTTTTTCCTTAAAGGTGCCAACTATTCCTCAAAAACCATCCGCATTATTAAAGAAGGCTTACAGATTGATATTTCTGAGCCAAAGGGTAGCAATCTGCAAGAAGATCTCTTAGAAAGAGATTTCACCATAAACTCTATGGCTATAAGGATGAGCGATGGAGCCCTATTTGATTCCGCAGAGGGAATTAGAGACCTAATTAATAAAAAAATTAGACTAACAAGCGATCTTGCCTTCATAAAAGATCCTGTCAGACTCATTAGAGCATATAGGTTTGTTGCTGAAATGAATTTTCAGTTGGAAGAAAGAACTCACATTTTAATAATGGAACAAGCACCACTGATATCACAAGTTCCTTCAGAGCGAGTTAGAGACGAAATATTTAAAATATTAACGTTAAAGAATTCTGTAGACGTTTTAGACAATCTATGGAAATCAGGCATATTAAAAGTAGTTTTCCCAGAATTAACTCTACTTGAAAAGGTAAGCGCAGAACCGCAAAGATACCATCACCTAAACGGTATAGAACATTCTTTTGAAGCGCTTAGATGTCTGGAAAGAGTATTGTTATTGAATTCTCCTATTTGGCAAGATATATCCGACAAGCTAACCTATTATTTAAATCACATAATAGGCGGTGGAAGAAAGAACATCCAGTTGTTAAAATTAGCTACCCTATTTCACGATGTAGGAAAGCCAATAACGATGAAATTAGATTCAAATAAAGCCAGCTTCCTAAACCATGACTTAGAAGGCTCACTTATTGTTGAGAAAATCGCTAGGAGAATCAGGCTCTCCAAATTAGAAATAAAAGAACTTAAGCACATGGTAAAAAATCATATGCAACCAATTTTTATACCTGCAGAAAACCCTGAGGCCCACATTTTAAAATTTTTAGGTAGAACATACCCATACACAGTAAACATTGTTCTATTGAGCTTAGCTGACAGACTTTCAAGCAGAGGTCAGAAGATAACACTTTCTTATGTATTAGAAAGATATAGGCTGTATAAGAAAATAATCAAAACATCACTTTTCTATGAGCCGCCTAAAAAGCTCCCATTAAACGGTAAAGAAATTATGAATTTGCTAAACTTAGAGCCTGGTCCCTCAGTGGGAATAGCCATAAAAATGCTAAAAGGAGCCATGATAAGGGGCGAGGTAAAAGACGAAGAAGATGCTAAATCTTTTCTTACCGAAAAATTCAATAATTTAAGGATTAAAGAGTAAAAAAATATATTAGCTTTTGACCAAATAGTTCAGCTTATCATAAAAGCCTGGAAAAGAAATAGAACAACAAGCCGCGTTATCAAATGAGCTTTCTCCGTCTGCTAATAGCGCTGCTATTGTAAAAGACATAGCGATTCTGTGATCGTCAAAGGTTTTAATATGAGATGGCTTGATATCGTTTATTCCTTCGATAATTAGGCCATCTTCTTTTTCTAAGACGCTAACTCCCATATTTTTCAAATTAAAGTAAATTGCCTTTATCCTATCGCACTCCTTCTTCCTTAGATCGAGCGCCCCTGAAATCTCACTCTTTCCCTGAGCCAAAGCCATAGCGACAGAAATAATGGGTATCTCATCTATAATCTTAGGAACCTCTTCTGCAAAAATATTTGTAGCCTTCAATTTTTCTGTACCTTCCACCAAGATAGTGCCCACAAGCTCTGGACTATGCGAATCATACTCAAGACTTATTTTAGCCCCCATCCTTTTAAATACCTCTATGTAACCAATTCTTAAAGGATTAAGACACACATCTCTAACTACCAACTTAGATCCAGGAATCAGTGCTGCAAGAGCCACAAAGAATGCTGCAGAAGAAGGATCTCCCGGAACAGTTAAGTCAAACGAGTCAAGATCTTCTGATGGAGATACGTAAACAGAATTTTCGACTTTCTTTATGTTTGTCCCAAGATAAGACAGAAAAAGCTCAGTGTGATCCCTTGATGGGAACGGTTCACTGATAATACTATTTGAGTTAGCCTTTAAACCAGCCAAAATAAGGCAAGACTTCAACTGGGCGCTTGAAATAGGCATATCGTAATTAATGCCATTAAGACCATTTTTATTCCCTACTATCGCCAAAGGAGCAAAAAAATTCTCTCTTGAAAATATATTGGCTCCCATATTAGATAACGGTCTTACTACCCTGCCCATAGGCCTGCTTCTCAAAGAATTATCGCCGGTTAAGACGTACAGTCCTTTTCTCTCGGCAGCCAAAAATCCAGTTAGGAGCCTCATTGTGGTACCAGAATTCCCAGAATTCAATACATCTAACGGCTCATCAATTTCCCTTAGCCCCTTGCCAACAATAGAAACAAAATTATCAAATCTCTCAACTTTTGCTCCAAGCTTCTCTACAATTGAAAGGGTAGACAAGGTATCGTCGCCAAGCAATGGGTTTTTAATAGAAGACCTTCCCTTACTTGCTAAAGCAAAGATAAACAATCTGTGGGTAATAGATTTATCCGAAGGAACAGAAATTTCTGAAGAAAATTTTTTCACTATTCCAGAAATTTTCAAATTTAGAACCTCCCTCTAAATTCTTTTGCATTAATAATTTCCTTTTTAAAAGATTCATCATCTCCTCTAAGAGATTCTCTAAGGGAGCTCAAGGTGTCGATATAAGAATCTACAGCTTTTAATAATTCTTTCTTATTAAATCGAAAAATTGAATGTGTAAAATTCGGATCTTGTAAGGCAAGCCTGGATGTGTCTTTGAAACCAGGACCTGCAACTAAATTAAGATATGGAAAAGTTTGGTCATATTTTTTTACAGTGTTCGACAGCGACACAGCCACAAACATCGGTAAGTGACTCGTAAGAGATACCAAGCTATCATGCTCATCAATGCCAACCAATTGAATATTAACCTTAAGATTGATTTTTAAAAAATTAGCAAGATTATCAATTAAAGCCTTTTTTTCATCACTTTTTATAATCAAAAGGGGTCTATCTATGAAAATTTCCTTGAAAGAGTTTTCGTATCCGCAATATTGCGTGCCTGCCATTGGATGGGTGCTAACAAAATTCACGCCATCAGGAACCTGATTAACTACCTTGTTAAAAAAGTGTGATTTTACACTTGCTACGTCAGAAACTACACATCCATTTTTAAGATATGGCACCAGTTTAGTAAATACATCCAGAGTATTTTCAATATTTACACACACAAATACAAGATCACAGGAAGAAATATTAGAGTCTAACTCGTTGTTTAAGTGATAAAAAATCTTTTCAGATTTGGCAAGCTTAACAGTGTCTAATTTAGAATCATATCCAAATATGCTATACCCATTGGCAGCAAAGGCCTTAGCAAGAGATCCTCCAATAAGGCCAAGGCCGATGACACAAATATTTTTAAAATCCATATTTTACAATGTTCTATTTAAGACTTTTGCTATAGGTCGTATTTCATTCATAAGGATTTCAAACTCAACTAAATTTAGAGATTGAGGTCCGTCTGACAGAGCTTCTTCTGGTCTTGGGTGAACTTCTATCATTAGGCCATCTGCACCAGAAGCGATTGCAGCTCTTGACATTGGAGCTACGAGAGATCTTTTTCCTGTGGCATGACTCGGGTCAACAATTATTGGAAGATGGCTAAGCTGCTTTATCAAAGGCACTGCGCTCAGATCAAGAGTATTTCTTGTATATTTCTCAAAGGTCCTAATGCCTCTTTCACACAATATTACCTCTTCATTTCCCTCAGCCAAAATATACTCAGCAGCCAATAGCCACTCTTCAATAGATGAAGACAGCCCCCTCTTCAATAATACTGGCTTCGAACATCCGCCTACTTCTTTTAATAATGGGAAATTTTGCATATTTCTCGTTCCAACCTGGAGTATATCAGCATAAGAGGCAACCAATTCTACATCACGCGTATCCATTACCTCAGTAACTATTTTCAATTCGTATTCATCAGCGGCATCTCTCAGATATTTTAAACCCTCTTCGCCTAATCCCTGAAAAGAATAAGGACTAGATCTTGGCTTAAAAGCACCGCCTCTTAAAACATTTGCGCCAAAACTCTTTATTCCCTTTGCCACCTCAAAAGAGAGCTCCCTACTTTCGACAGCACAAGGTCCAGCCATTATGACCAGATGCTCACCACCAATTTTAAAAGTCCCCATATCTATCACTGTATCCAGGGGATGAAACTCTCTGCTAGCTCTTTTGTAAGGCTTTCTTACAGGTATGACTTGAGAGACACCAGGCAATACTTCAATTGGCTCAACTAATAATTTTTTGTTTCCAATTGCTCCGATTATAGTATGAACCTCTCCCTTTGAAAGATGAACCCCAAATCCTAAGCTGTTTAACTTCTCGACTACTCTGTTAATCTCTTCTTCGCTTGCTGACGGTTTCATTACAATAATCATTTACATTACCTCCATATAAAACTGATTTAGAAAATACTATAAGACTTTTAGATATTTGTCAAAGATTTAATTTATCTGTAATCTAAGTTAGAATATAATAACACCAAAGGAGGGATAAGATGAAAAATTTTGTCTTAAAAAAGGTTACTGTCGCAATGCTTATATGTAGTTTGTTGTTTGTAGCACCTGTAAAGCTCTATGCTTTTAATCTAGGAGGACTTTTAGAAGGCGGAGGGATTGCAATAGCTGTAAAAATTTTCGGCAGACAGATAAATGACTTTATAAATACCGCCTTAATGAACAAAAATATTTCCACTCAAGAGATGACAAAGGTCGTGCCTGTTATTTCAATAGGAAACGGAACCTATGTAGGCGCTGTACAGGTATCAGGCCCTGCCGAAAGCGTCCAATCAGTACAAGCAGTCATGCAATTAGAACTCAATTTTAGCGATAATAGGTTTAGAATTAAGGCTCTTATACCATCTGATTCTCTTAACCCATTACAGTTTCATAGAGTTTTAGGGGTGGGCGTGTCAGCTATGGTTGACGTAAAACTTTAAACTTAGAGTTGGTAAACTTTTTTGCCCTTTCAATAGCCATATCGAGATCTGGCAAATTAGTTTGCGCTCCATCTTTTTCCAAAACAAACGATGACACAGAGGCTGCTATATATGCGCAATCAAGAAATTCAAAGCCAAGCGAATAGGCCGACAGAAAAGCGCCTCTGTGGCTATCCCCTGCTCCAGTAGAATCTACAAAAATTTTTGGTGGGATAGCTGGGATAGTATAATTAAAACCATTATAGAAAATCTTGCACCCGTTCTCGCCGTAGCTAACACAAGAGAGTTCAAACCTCTTGTAATTCATAATATTTTCTATCTTTAAGGTTTCACATAATTTCTTGTTTTCAAATTCATTCATAAACAAAAAATCCACATAAGGCAAAATTTCAATCACTTTATCGGGCTGTGTCAGCGTCTGCTGCCCTGGATCGAAGCTTATTTTTATATCTTTTCTATGGCTTTTCAACTCAATTAATAGTTGTTTATAAAAATCATAATAGCCCGTAGTAAAGTGCAATATTTTGCAATTATTTAGATTGTTTATGATGTAAGGAATGTTTGATACCAAAGTTTTCTCATAATTTATCTTGTCTTCATAAAAATAAATCTGTTGAGCTCCATCTGGAACCCTAGTAATCAGAATGCTTCTTGGAGAATATCCATTTGGAATCTTAAAAACGGATTTTGTATCAATCAGGAGCCCTTTAAGATAATCCTCATACCCATGGTGAAAATCGCTGTCTCCAACTGCTGAAACAAGACCAGAATCCACAGATAATTTTTTAATTGTCACGGCACAGTTTGCAGCAGCCCCTCCAAAAGTTCTTTTGTATTCATCAGCTACAACAGCATCATTTTCTAAAGCTAATTTTTTTACAACTAATATAGTATCAAAAACTATTGTTCCAACACAAAAAATCATTAATCCTCCTTAAGTTTTTATACTATTTTCCTACATTATAAAACAAAATCTGATATAATATTTGTAGTAAAAGGAGGCTGGATGGAGAAAAATACTATAAAAATTGCTATTATTGATGGGCAAGGCGGAGGAATAGGTCAACAAATAGTATTGAAAATTAGAGAGGTTTTGTCAGAAAGTATTGAGAATATAGAGATAATAGCCTTAGGAACAAACGCATTTGCTACTGTAAATATGTTAAGAGTCAAGGCGAACAAGGGCGCATCAGGTGAAAATGCAATAGTAAAAAATGTATCCGAAGTTGATTTTATATTAGGTTCCATCAGTATTCTGGTATCCGATGCTATGATGGGAGAATTCACTACAAGGATGTCAGAATCTGTAGCAAAATCTAAGGCGATAAAAATTCTTTTGCCCATCAATCAGTCAAATATAGACATTGCCCTCACCCAACAAGAACCCCTCCCCCATCAAGTTGAAGACGCTGTGATGCGTTTAAAAAATTACATCGAAAGGACGGACCAATATGTGTGAAGCCAGTGCTTTTTATAAAAACCAAGAAAGCGAAGAAACTCTTATTCTTAAGGACGTAGCCCTTTTAAAACCAGAAGATGAAAATGTTTGGTTTTTAATTAGTATATTTGGAGATCAAAAAGAAATACACGCAAAATTGTTAGAGATAAATCTCTTACAGCACAAAATCATATTTCAAAAAATTTAAATATTTTTTAAAGAGTCTCCAAAAAATTTAGGGAGCACGAAAGATGCCCTGTGAACTTCTGGAGTGTAATATTTTAGATCTTTGATTGGGTCATTCAATAAATGATCTTTCAATGGATCTACTGAAAGAGATGCGAATCCAAAACTCCACAATCCAGCAGGATAGGTAGGGATAAATGCTATATAGTTTTTGAAAATCGGAAATATTTTTTTAAGTTTATTAGTTATATCACTAATAAAACTTAGATGGCACCATGGCGATTCAAGTTGAAAAACTAAGATACCATCTGGATTAAGGATTTTTTTAATGTTTTCAAAGAATTCCGCCTCAAAAAGACCAACCGCTGGCCCTATTGGGTCAGTAGAATCCACCAAGACTAGGTCAAATTTCTCAGAAGTTTGTTTGACAAAGTTGATACCATCGCAAATACAAAGATCAAATCTTGAGTCGCTAAAGCCTGATGACAGAGATGGGAAAAATTTTTTACTTACATCAACAACCATTTCATCAATTTCAACCTGTTTAATATGTTTGATATTTTTGTGTTTTTGACATTCTCTTGCAGATCCCCCATCGCCTCCGCCAATAATCAGAACGTCCTTAATTTTATCGGATAAGTTTAAGGGAACATGAGTTAGCATTTCATGATAGACAAATTCATCTCTTTCTGTAAGCATTACCTTTCCGTCCATAAGAAGAATTTTGCCGTAACTATCCGTCTGAAATACTTCAATCTTTTGATATTTTGAATGTGAACTAAACAGTATGTCTGTAACGTCAAAATAAATGCCTGATCCAGGCAAGTGCTCTTCTTTAAATTGGAATATAGGTGTGATATTTTCTTCTAATACCATAACACTACACACGAGAAAGCGCAGGCAGCTTTATCAACAACTATATCTGTAGCTACTGCCCTTTTTTCTGCCAACTTAAATCCTCTCATTGCAAAACCCTCTTCCACCATCTCCAGTACAGTCTTCTCGGCCTCTTCTTTGCTCCCAGTACAACTATATTCCATAATCAAACCGGGCAGAGTTGGATCGTCTGGTATTCCTATCCCAGCAGCAGCAGCAATTCTCTCGCCACTATTCGCGCTTACCTTGCTTGCATAAGCAATAGGAACTAGGGCACCGTATGGCAAAACTAAATTTTTAACTTCTACTGCAGCAGGCGGCAAAATACTGCTAACCCTTAAGAGATTGGTGTTCCCTACTCCTGCACTTAGCAATGCTCCGTCAAAAGCATTAAGAGGGTGTTCAGCGTTACAGCTTCCAAAAGAAATAAAAAACTTTGTAGGCGTTGATAACATTAAAAAAAATTCCTCCTTAAAAATAAATTACCAAAATCAATATTATAACTCAAAATTCCTTTGTTTTAATATTTCGTATAACAAAATTCCAGAAGCTACTGATAAATTTAAAGAATTAAAATCATTAGACATAGGAATGTAAACACTTTGATCCAAGTCTTTTAAGAAGACATCCGAAAGCGCCTTTGACTCGGAACCGAAAACACAGCATACAGGAAGTTCATACTTAAACTGATCGTACCTGGTTGTGCCCCTTTTTTCAACTCCCACCACAGCAAATCCTCTTTTTTGCAAGCCTTTTGAGAAATATCGCAAATTGCTCACTCTTACAACGGGTATATTTAAAAGTGAACCAGTAGAGGCTTTAATAGCAGCAGGAGTTATATCGAGCGACCTGTGTTTCGGCAAAATTATGCCCCCTACCAAACCGGATGCCTGTGCAGTTCTTGCCACAGCTCCGATATTGCGAACATCCATAATTCCCGAAAATGCAAGAAGAACTTTTTTGTGTCTTATCGCATTAAGAACGACATCTTCTTCATCTGAATAAGAAAACTCCCTTGTAAACATGACTATGCCCTGAGAATTTGGGAAAAGTTTCTCTATTTCAGCAAATGCTTTATAGACCACAAAAGCCCTTTTATCATCGTTTTTCTGTAAAAACTCTTCAATAAAGGGTATTTTCTTGTTTTTTGCAATCAATAATTCACTAAACTCTATGCCCTCTTTGATGGCACTTACTACAGGATGTATCCCAAATATAAATTCCTTTTTCATCTCTTCTTGATCCTCACACCTCTCGGTAAATCTTCTAAAGCGTATCCCTTATTATTAAAAAAATCTCTTATTTTATCTGACAGATCATATGATTTTTTCTTTTTGAAAAACTCTCTATAGCTTATCAGTTGAAATATTTTTTCATTGTTTAGATCTTCAAACAGCTCAAGATTTACATCATTGAAATTATAAGATGCAAAATCGGCAGTCAACTTTTCCCTTGAATAAAACAATACGTCTGGAGTATATTTTAATCCAAGGATATCAACCATAGATAAAATCTCATCTATGTTAGAAGATATATTAATCTCATATTCTTTTAAAGGATTTTTTTCATAGTCGTTAATTATAGAATTAACAAATCTAATTTTTTCAAAAATAAAAGAAAGCGCTAACGGAGTATTTAAATCATCGCACAAAGCGTTTACAAAATTAGATGGCACGTTATTTTTATTGCCACTTATCAAGCCAAAAGAAGAACAGACATCCAAAGTGTTTTTAATTTTGTCCCAGGCTTCTCTTGCAGATGTAAGGTTTTCCACGTTAAACATAACCGGGCTTCTATAGTGACTGCTTAATATAAATAGTCTTAAGACCATCGGATCGTATTGCTCATAGATATCTCTCAGGGTTTTAAAGTTGCCCAGTGATTTTGACATTTTTTCGCCTGATATCATAACAAAACCATTATGTAGCCAATAATTTACAAATTTATTACCGGTATAACCTTCAGATTGGGCTATCTCGTTTTCATGATGAGGGAATATCAAATCCTGCCCACCAGCGTGGATATCAAATGGTGATCCAAAATGTTTCAATGACATTGCAGAGCATTCAATATGCCAGCCAGGTCTCCCCTTGCCAAAGGGGCTATCCCAAGAAGGCTCATCTGGTTTTGATGACTTCCACAAAACAAAATCCAGTGGATTTTCTTTAAGAGATGATGACTCTACCCTATAGTTTTCGATCAGATCTCCAATCGACTTACCCGACAGCTTCCCATAGCCTTCAAATCTTTTTATAGAAAAGACTATATCATCGCCAGCCCTGTAAGCATAACCTTTTTCCATCAGGCCCTGAATAATACTAATTATTTCATCAATATAATCAGTAGCTTTTGGATAAAGAGATGCCCTTAAGACATTTAGCTTGTCTAAATCCTCAAAGTAAGCATCTATAAATTTCTCTGTTAGGTCTTTCCAATTAACTTTTTCTTCATTAGCTCTTCTTATAATCTTATCATCGATATCAGTAAAGTTTTGGATATGAAAAACATCAAAACCCTGACTTATAAAGAATCTCTTCCATACGTCCCAAACTACATAAGATCTGCCGTGACCCAAATGGCAATAATCGTAAACTGTTACCCCACATACATACATCTTAATTTTATTTTCTTCAATAGGGATAAATTTCTCTTTTTTATTTGTCAACGTGTTGTAAAGGTATATCTGATTGGTTAACAATTTAGGATTTTACCTCCATATTTAAAATTTTATTTAGTTTTGCAATTTCATTTTCTAACTCAATTATTTTTTGATCTTGCTTAATTAAATAATCTTTTAATGGGTCTGGCAATACATTGTGATCTAATTGTGAAAACTTCGCCTTAACGCCATTTCTTACCACTATTCTCCCAGGATTCCCTACCACTGTGGAATTTTCTGGTACCGTCTTTATTACCACAGCCCCAGCGCCTATCCTTACATTATCCCCAATAGTAATAGGGCCTAACACTATAGCTCCAGCTCCAATTACTACATTATTTCCGATGGTGGGGTGCCTTTTGCCCTTGTCCTTGCCTGTACCGCCCAGAGTTACGTATTGATAAATGGTAACGTCATCGCCTACAATAGACGTCTCACCAATCACAACGCCCATACCGTGATCTATAAAAAATCTTCTACCTATTGCCGCACCTGGATGAATCTCAATGCCAGTAAAAGCACGAGCGATCTGAGAGATTAGACGAGGGAAAAAGGGGACGCGCTTGCCCCATAGAAAGTGAGAAAATCTGTGTACCCATATAGAATGAAGCCCAGGATAGCAAAAAAGGACTTCAAAGATGTTTTTAGCTGCTGGATCCCTCTCAAAAACAATATTTATATCTTCTTTTATTATCTTAAACAATTTTTAGTCTATCAAATTCATATAGTTTATTTGAGAAGATCGATTTTCACCGGAGCCAGACCAGAACTCAGCATACCAATTCTTTCAGCAGCGCCTTCTGATAAATCGATAACCCTACTCCTGCTTCCCATTCTGTCGGTGATGGTCACCACTACGCTTTCACCATTATCTTCGTTTGTAACAAGCACAAGAGAGCCAAGCGGTAGCCATCTATGAGCTGCAGTAAGGTTAGATGGATAAAAAATTTCACCATTGGACATATACCTTCCTGCCAGATTGCTGCCATACCATGAAGCTATTCCTTCTTGAACGAATTCTTTCAGATAATATTTATGTGAGTATAAAACTCTTTGATCCTCGTTTGGCGAATATCCAAGGGATCTTTGAAGGCTTACCAACCAGGTATTTGTGATATCATTGTCTGATAAATTCTGCAGAAAAGCCTGACTCCTGCTGACCTTAAAGGCGAATTCGTCTCCTACGTAGCAACAGAAGTATTTATCTTCAGTAACAAACCTTATAGTAGAGGGATCGTAGACCCCATTGGAAGCACCAAAAAACTGGTTAATGGCATAAGAAATCTTGTCTGCTTCATTTCTAATCTTCTCAAAACTGCTATCATCAAACGATTTTAATACCAATACCTTTTGATCTTTAACAAAAATTTGAATCTCTTTAGGAGAAACCAAATCTTCCTTTACTATGCCTACCACTCTCTCCTGCCCAGCTTCAGCGCTCTTGCTAAATCCCAAAACAAACATATTACAAAATAATAAAATTAACAATAGATAAAATAAGCTCTTTAACCTCATTAAATCCTCCTCCTCTAACTAAATTTTCGCCTTCTTTCAAATTTTAATTTACACATATCAAGTTCCTTCAATATTGTCGTTCTTAGAGATAGCATTATCGATACTTGGCTCTTCAATAGTTTTAGATTCCTCAACAGATTGAGGCGTTTCGATAGTTTTAGATTCATCATCTGTTTTGGACTCTTCAACAGCTTTTGAAACCTCAAAGTTGCCATTTAAATATTGCATCAGGCTATCGCCTTGAAGAGTTTCATTCTCAATAAGTTTTGCAGAAATGTTGTTTAAGGTATCAAAAACCTTTAAGAGTATATTTTTAGAATTTTCATAGCAGCTCTCTACCATTCTTTGAACCTCTAAATCAATTTCATTTGCCATATTCTCACTATAGTTTTTGGTCTCAAAAAGATCTCTGCCCATAAACACATTTTCGCTTTTCTTTCCCCACGTTCTTGGGCCAAGATGCTCGCTCATTCCATATTCCATAATCATCTTTCTTGCGAGCTCTGTAGCTCTCTGAAGGTCATTTTGAGCTCCTGTGGTCACTTCCTTAAAAACTAACTCTTCAGCAGCTCTGCCGCCAAGTAGGACGCAGATGTTATTAATTAGTTCAGTCTTGCTAACCAGGTATCTGTCTTCACCTGGTAGTTGCAACGTATAGCCCAGCGCCATACCCCTAGGGATAATAGAAATCTTGTGAATTGGGTCGGTCCCAGGCAAATTATGAGCCACCAAAGCATGCCCTGCCTCGTGGAAAGCAATAATTTTCTTATCTTTTTCAGATATAACCCTACTTCTTTTTTCTATACCAGCCACAATTCTGTCAATTGCATCCTCAAATTCAGCCATAGAAATGGTCTTCTTACCCTTTCTCGCCGCCAGCAAGGCAGCCTCGTTAACTAAATTGGCTAAATCAGCACCAGCAAATCCAGGAGTTCTCTTTGCAATAACTTCCACATTTACTTCTGCCTCCATAGGCTTTCCAGCCATATGCACATCCAAAATCTGCTTTCTCCCAAGGAGATCTGGCCTATCCACTGTAACATGTCTATCAAACCTGCCAGGTCTGAGAAGTGCCGGATCCAATACATCAGGTCTATTCGTAGCTGCCATTACGATAATAGTCTCGTCAACCTCGAAACCATCCATCTCTACAAGCAGTTGGTTTAACGTCTGTTCACGCTCATCGTGTCCACCGCCAAGACCCGCTCCTCGTTGTCTGCCCACAGCATCAATTTCATCAATAAAGATTATACAAGGTGATTGGTTTTTCGCCTGTTCAAAGAGGTCTCTCACACGAGATGCGCCAACCCCTACAAACATCTCAACAAAATCAGATCCCGATATGCTAAAAAATGGAACCTTAGCTTCACCTGCTACAGCTCTCGCTAAGAGGGTTTTGCCGCAACCAGGAGGTCCGACCAATAGAACACCTCGCGGTATTTTCGCACCCATAGCTCTAAAGGGAGCAGGATTTTTGAGAAAGTCTATTATCTCTTCTAGTTCTTGTTTAGCTTCGTCGGCACCAGCAACGTCTTTAAATGTAGTTTTAGTTTTCTCTTGATGGAAAAGTTTCGCTCGTGATTTTCCAAACGACATAGCTTGACTTGCGCCGCCCTGCGCTTGCCTTAGCATAAACAGCCAAAAGCCAATCAATATCAATATGGGAAATAGCTGTGTAAGTATGGAAACCCACCAACCGCTGTCACTTGGCGGTTCGACTCTAATATCAACTTTTTTGTCAGTCAAAGTTTTAATTAAAGATGGATCGTTTTGAGGATAATATACAGTAAAAGAGGTACCATCTTTCAGCTTACCATTGATGATATTTTGAGAAGATGAAATGTTTACCTTTCTAACCTCTTCTTGATTGACCCTATCCATAAACTCAGTATAGGACAGCTCCTGATTTGCAACCTTTTTGCCGCTACTTAAGACAACAGTTAAGACAACGACTATTAGCAAAATTATGAGGTAAAACGTAACACTCTTAGTTATTTTCAAATACATATCCCCTTTTTAAAAATATTGATTAAACATTGTATCTTTTTTTATATGTAAGTGTCAAACAAAAGAAACTATATAGAGGTCTTTCAAGTTACGATATTTTTCAGCATAATCCAAACCATAGCCTACTACAAAGTCATCAGGAATGTTTAATCCGACATAATCAACAGACGATCTCTTTTTATTATCAGATTTATTTTTATAAAACAACACAATAGATTTAACGCTTAATGGATTCTTCATCTTAAAAAAGTTGCTTAGGTATTGCAAGGTGAGTCCAGAATCCAATATGTCTTCTACTATTAGAACATGATAATCAGACAGATCCCTTTTAATATCTTTGATCAGCTTGATCTCGCCAGAACTCTCGGTCTCATTCCCATAGCTTGACACTTCTACAAAATCTATTTCCAAAGGCAAGGATATTGCCCTTGCCAAATCCACAAGAAAGAATGCCGCTCCTTTTAAGACTCCAACTAACAAAATTTTTTTGCCAGAATAATCAGCGTCAATTTTTTTAGCCAAAGCATCAATTGTCTTTCCAATCTCATCCCTGTTAATTAATATCCTAAGTTCGTGTTCTTTCACAATATTCCTCCAAATTTTGAAAAAATAATTACAAAAATTAAAGCAAAAACATAATTTATCGTCTTAATCTTCGTTAAACCCAATAAATTGAAGCCAATGCCAATCAGCATAACTCCGCCAGTTGCATAAAAATTATCCGCAATAAATTGATTGCTAAACAAAGATGAAAATGAGCTTGCAAAAAAGGTTAAGGATCCCTGATAAACAAGTATGGTAATAAATGAGAAAAAAACTCCAATACCCAAAGAAGAAGCAAGGAATATTGAAGATACTCCATCAAGTGCAGATTTTAGCAATAAAATTGAGTAATCACCTTTTAGCCCATCTTGAAAAGATCCCAGAATACTCATTGGGCCAATGCAAAACAATAAGCTCGCGCTCATAAAAGCATTTACAACATCACCTTTATTTAGCTTGTTGTTTAAATGGCTATTCAGCCTCTCAATCAATGCGTCAAGCGCTATAAATTCTCCTACCAATCCCCCCAAGATCATAGAGAGAAGAACCCAGAAGATGCTCTTGACCTCAAGAGAAAGTTTCAAACCTATAAGAAGTGTAACCAAAGCAATGGCGTTAATTACAATATTCTTATGTCTTTCGGCTAAACGAGAGCCCATAAATAAGCCCATAGTGCTTCCAACTATTACAGAACAAGCATTAATTATAGTTCCTGTCATTGCGCCTCCATGTTAATTTCAACTTCTCTAAAAACTTATCATAAACAATTTCAATATTATAAGACTTAAAAAAGTTTTCATCAAAATAAACAAACGGTGACCACCTAAGAATATTTTTATAGAAAACCATTGGCATAAATTTATAGAAATATTGATTTCTATTATTAAAAAAGCTATAAAGATATACTTTCTTGCCGTTCAAAACGAGATAATCAGAACTCCTAAAAAACCTAATCTGCAAATCAATTTTAGTTTCTAATGGCTTTGAAATTGTGATTCCCAAATCATCTGGAATCTTGTCATCAGAATACCCTTTTGAAAAATGTAAATCATATATAGAGAAAATATTTTCGTTTCTATAGATACCATTATCTTTAAATGAAGAAAGAGAGATATGTGAGTTATTTGCCAAATATTTATAAAGTAATTCAATTTCTTTAAAGCCATAGGGAACATTTAATGAATTTAAAAATTTTATAATAACTCTTCTTATTAAAGCAACGTCAAAGTTAAATAACTCTTTAATATATATGATATTGGCCCAGGGCAATTTAATTACAACATCGGCATAAATTTCATCAGTAACCCTATCAAGATAAGCGTTTTCATCTTCTGCCAATTTAATAAACGTGTCAAAATGATCCAAAGAATTTTGCCAAATGTTTTCTATTCTCGGCGATACTTCTTTCCTGATAAAGACTCTTTTATAATTAGTATCTTCATTGTAAGGATCAGATATATAATGCAGTCCCAAATGTTCACAAAAAACTCTAATCTTTTCTCTTCTAACGTGAATTAGAGGACTAAAAATAGCAAAATTTTTATTCTTTCTTACCTCTTTGGGAGAAAGCATTCCACTTAGCCCTGTTCCGCGGCAAATATTCCACAAAAAAGTTTCAAACCTATCATTTAGATTGTGACCCGTGAATAAAACATTTGAATCTATTTTACTCATTGTATTAGCAAAAAACTTGAACCTATTTTTTCTTGCCTCGTCTTCATCTTTTTTTTCGGGAGCCTTTGAAGATCCGAAAATAACTCTGAAGCTGTACCTTTCAGCATAATTAGCAATCAAATCTCTTTCAAAAACGAGATCCTCTTTTCTCCAACCATGATCGAAATGCAGCAATATAAAGTTTCTTTTAATTTTTAATTCTGATAACACAAACGCCAACAAGACTGAATCTGCTCCGCCTGATATGGCAATACAGGGATTAAGAAGATCAACGCTACTCTTTTTAATTATTTCGTCAACGTGAAACACAAGGTCTTTTATTTCAGAATTAATAGACATAAAAGAATGGTAGCGGCGAGTGGATTTGAACCACTGACACAGCGGGTATGAACCGCTTGCTCTGCCTCTGAGCTACGCCGCCACATAAAAGCAGAATTATTGTAATGAAATATTCGAATAAAGTCAAGAAAAATATTAAAAAGAATTTTGCCAAAATAAAATATTTTTCAACTGACACCTCAAATTTTAAATCTAAGAAACAATAAATCTTACTTTTAATCCTCTTTAACTTAAAGCTGTTTATTCAAAATTTTATAGAAATCCTGTATAGACCTTACCTCTATTTCAGAACTCTTCAGAGCCTCAATGGCGTTCACTGTTGCAGCAGCTCCAGCAATGGTTGTAATGGTCGGCACATGATGCAAGAGAGCCATCCTTCTTATCTTATAGTCATCTTTTCTTGCACCCTTACCAGATGGTGTATTTATTATGAGCTGGATTTCGTTATCCTTAACCATATCAAGAATTGTATGACCGTCTTCGCTTGCTTTTTTTACTTCATTAACCTTTATCCCGTTAAATTTTAGAACCTTAGCAGTTCCCTGTGTAGCATATATGTTGAAGCCCATATTTACAAGGCTTTTTACTATAAATACGATGTTTCTCTTATGCTTGTTTGAAACGCTCACAAAAACATTCCCCCTAAGAGGCAGCTCTTCACCAGCAGCAAGTTGAGCTTTTGCATAAGCCTTTCCGAATTCAAAATCAATTCCCATCACTTCACCAGTAGACTTCATCTCTGGTCCCAAGATAGTGTCAACTCCTGAAAATCTTCCAAATGGCAATACAGCTTCTTTTACCGCAATATATGGGAGATCTAATCTTTCTTTGATATTAAAGTCTTTTATCTTTTTCCCGAGCGATATTTTTGTTGCCAGCTTAGCCAGCGGGATACCTATAGTCTTGCTTACAAACGGGACTGTCCTTGATGCCCTTGGGTTTACCTCTAATACATAAATTCTATCTCTGATGGCAAACTGAATGTTTATTAAACCTCTTACCCCCAACTTTAAAGCAATCTCTCTTGTAATCCTAGATAGTTCAGATACCTCTTCCTTAGTCAAGCTAAATGATGGCAGCACGCAAGCAGAATCTCCTGAATGAATGCCTGCCTCTTCAATATGTTCCATTATTCCGCCTATAAATACCTCTTCTCCATCACAGAGCGCATCGACATCTATTTCTATTGCATCTTCCAAAAATCTGTCAATTAAAACGGGCTTAGCTTCAGAAACCTCAACTGCTTTTTTGATATACTCGAGTAAATCATTATCATCATAAACAATCTCCATAGCCCTGCCGCCCAAAACATATGACGGTCTGACCAATACTGGATAGCCAAGACCCCTTGCAACTTTTAGCGCCTCACCTGACGACTTTGCAATGCCTGCAGCAGGTCTAAATATTTTTAAGCTCTCTAAAAAGGCATCAAATCGCTCCCTATCTTCTGCCATATCAATAGCCTCTGGAGATGTCCCAAGAATTGGAACACCAAGTTTCTCAAATGATTTAGCAAGCTTCAAGGGTGTCTGACCGCCAAACTGTATTAATGTCCCTAAGGGTTTTATTCTTTCAATAATATTCATAACGTCTTCAAACGTTAAAGGCTCAAATAAAAGCTGATCGGAGGTATCATAATCAGTAGAAACAGTTTCGGGGTTACAGTTTACCATTATTGCAGCCTTGCCCAAATCTTTGGAAGAGCCAACTGCATGAACACAACAATAATCAAATTCGATACCCTGTCCAATTCTATTTGGGCCAGCCCCTAAAATAACTACAGACTCTTTGTCCTCAAAAGGAACCAGTTCGTTCTCCTGATCATAAGTAGAATAATGATATGGAGTAAAGGATTCAAACTCAGCAGAACATGTATCAACCGTCTTATATACTGGAACAATTTCGAGATCTTTTCTATATTTTGAAACCTCTTGTTCGTTTGATCCTGTTAGAAAAGCTATCTGAAAATCTGAAAAACCATCTCTTTTTAAATTAGCCAGGCTATCTTTTTCAACAGAGTATAGATCCTTATTCATAAATTCTTTTCCTGTTAAGACAATTTCTTCAAGTTCTTTTAAAAACCACTTATCTATTCCAGTTAGTTTATTTAGCTCGTCAACACCTAAACCCATTTCCAATAGCCTGTGAATTATAAAAATCCTATTGTCTTTAGGGGTTCTAATTTCTTCTATAAGTTCATCCTTTGTCAATTTTGCAAGGTCAGCATCCTTGCCGTCGAATCCGAATCCTTTTCTGCCGTTTTCAAGGGATCGGATAGCCTTTTGAAAAGCTTCTTTGAAATTTCTTCCAATTGCCATAGCCTCGCCCACAGACTTCATCTGGGTATCCAATACCCTTGAGGTTCCATGAAATTTTTCGAAATCCCATCTGGGTATCTTTACTACCACATAGTCTAATGTTGGCTCAAAAGATGCTGGAGTCTTCTTTGTAATGTCATTTGTAATTTCATCAAGGCTGTACCCCACAGCAAGAAGGGCAGCAATTTTTGCAATTGGGAATCCTGTAGCCTTTGATGCAAGCGCAGAGCTCCTTGAAACACGTGGATTCATCTCAATAATTACAATGCGACCGTCGTTTGGGTTCATCGCAAACTGAATGTTTGATCCGCCCGTATCCACACCAATTTTTCTAATGATCTTGATAGACATATCTCTTAGGATTTGATACTCTTTATCGGTTAAGGTTTGGATTGGGGCTACGGTAATGCTGTCCCCTGTATGAACGCCCATAGGATCCAGGTTTTCAATAGAACATATTATAACTACATTGTCCTTTTTGTCCCTCATTACCTCTAATTCAAACTCTTTCCAATTAAGGACAGACTCTTCAATCAGAACCTGATGAATCATACTAAGATCCAATCCATTAGCTACGTGAGCCATTAGATCGTCAAAGTTATAAGCAATGCCCCCACCTGTTCCGCCCAACGTAAAAGATGGCCTTATTATCAATGGAAAACCGAGTTCAAAAGCAATTTTTTCTGCTTCGTTTATACTGTGTGCCACTCCGCTTTTAGGCAGATCCACACCAATTTCTTTCATAGTTTCTCTGAATAAAAGTCTATCTTCGCCCTTCTTAATTGCGCCAACATTCACGCCCAGCATCTCGACATTATATTTTTCTAATATTCCTGCTTCTGCCAGGTTTACCGCAACATTGAGGGCAGTCTGTCCCCCCAAGGTAGGCAATATTGCATCTGGCTTTTCTTTTTGTATAACCTTGGTTACAATTTGTGGGGTTATGGGTTCAATATAAGTGTGATCGGCCATTTCTGGATCGGTCATAATTGTAGCAGGATTTGAGTTTACTAGAACTACTTCATATCCTTCCTGCCTTAAAGCTTTTATAGCCTGAGTACCAGAATAGTCAAACTCGCATGCTTGACCTATCACTATAGGTCCAGAACCTATTATAAGAATCTTTTTTATATCTGTTCTCTTAGGCAAGTCTTATCACGTCCTTAATTTATAATATTTTTATTAAGTATTAAATTTTCACTTACTTATTTCTTCATCAATTCACAAAATTTTTTAAATAAATAGCCAGAATCGTGAGGTCCAGGACTCGCCTCTGGATGATATTGGACAGAAAAAATTGGCAATTTTTTGTGCATTATGCCTTCAACTGTTTTGTCATTTAAGTTTATATGAGTAACTTCCCAATTGGATTTATCAATCGATTCTGGATCAATAGCAAATCCGTGGTTTTGAGAAGTAATCTCAACATCACCAGTCTCAAGCCTCTTTACAGGATGGTTGGCTCCATGGTGGCCAAATTTCAACTTGAAAGTCTTAGCGCCTGAAGCAATACCCATTAACTGATGGCCTAAACAGATTCCAAAAATCGGAACCTTACCAAAAAGATCTTTTAAAGGCTTGATTGCATATTCTACTGCAGCAGGATCGCCAGGACCATTAGAAAGAAACACGCCGTCTGGCTTTATAGACATAATTTCCTCTGCGCTGCTATAAGCTGAAAATATTGTTAATTTGCAACCCAAAGCAGTTAGTATCCTAAGAATATTCCACTTTACACCGTAATCGACAACTGCGACATTAAATTCTCCCTCTGGCTTAAATCTTTCATTAACCCAGATATCCTTATCAGTCCACGTATATTTTTCCTTAGGCGTGACGTCTTTGACAAGATCGAGGCCCTCCATAGATGGCAAACGCTTAATTTTCTCATATAGAGATTCAGGATCGAGATCGACTGTGGATATGATTCCATTTAAGGCCCCTCTAGTCCTTAGCTTCCTTGTAAGAAACCTTGTATCGATGTTATCTATACCCACAATATTATTCTTACTAAGATATGAGCCAAGGGTTTCTTGTGCCCTCCAATTAGACGTTCTGTCCTTGTAGTCTCTAACTATAAAGCCTTTGACAAAGGGCTTGAAGCTTTCAACGTCTTCGCTGTTTACTCCATAGTTCCCTATTAAAGGATAAGTCATGGTTACAATCTGCCCACAATATGATGGATCGGTCAGAATTTCTTGATATCCGCTCATGCTGGTATTAAAAACTACTTCTCCTAAGACTTCCCCTTCTGCGCCAAAAGATCGTCCAATAAATAAACTTTTATCTTCCAATAAAAGCATAGCTTTTTTAAAGTTCAAATGAAAAACACGTCCTTTCCTTTAATGTTAACTCAAGAATAAAAATTTAACTTTTATATTTCTTTAACAGTCTGTAAAAAGTTATTATCTTTATAAATCACTTTCCCATTGTAAAAAGTAGCAAGGGGAAAACCAAATAGTTTTTTATCTAAAAATAAAGAGAGCTTACACTTTGAAAAAAACATTTCAGGTTCCACCAAAAATTCTTCATTCTTTTTAAAAATAAAAAAATTAGCTTTAGAATTATTTTGTAATTCCAAAACTGGAATAGAAAATACTTTAGATGGGTTTACTACCATCCATTTTATTATGTCTTCTAAACCGCATTTATTGCTCATAACAAAATGTGTATACAAAGCAGCAAAAACAGTCTCCAAGCCAGGAGTGCCAAATGGGGCTTGACTATAGTCGAGCTCTTTCTCCTCCAGCGTATGCGGAGCATGGTCGGTACAAATTATATCAATAATTCCATTTTTTAAAGCATTGAAAAGTTCATACATATCCTCTTCTTCTCTAAAAGGAGGATTTACTTTAAACTTGGTATCGAAAATAGAAATATTTTCACAATTAAATATCAGGTGGTTCACAGTAACTTCAGAAGTAACATTTAAATCCTCTTCTTTAGCAATCTCAATATATTTTAAGGAGTGCCTTGTAGACAGATGAGCAAGGTGCAATCTAGACCTTGTCTCTCTTGCCAAAGCGACATCTCTTGCCACACAGACCTCTTCTGATGTGTATGGAATTGATTTAATCCCATAAGCCCTAGAAAGCCTACCTTCATGAATCAATCCTCCATCGCTCAAAACAGCATCTTCAGGATGATCTATAATTACCCCATCGAAAGTCTTAGTGTAAATTAACGCTTTTCTTAGAATATTTGTCGTAATTGGCCTTCCGTCATCAGAAAAAGCTATTGCACCGCTCCTTTTCATCTCCAAAAGGGGAGAGAGCTCCTCGCCTGCTTGGTTCTTTGAAACAGCTCCCACAGGATAAATTTTCATACTTGAATTTTTATCAATGTTGCTCACTAAGTAATCAACAAGATATGCGTTATCCACAACAGGTTTTGTGTTTGGCATTGTAAATATCTGGCCAATTCCTCCCCTTGCTGCAGCTCTTGAGCCAGAGGTAATATCTTCCTTCTCTTCTTGACCGGGAACTCTCATATGAGTGTGCACATCAGTCAAGAGAGGCATCACGACGAAATCTTCGCCATCTACAACTTCTTTATAATCAGACATATCAAATGAATCTAAAAAATTTACATTGCCAGATGAATCAAGATAAAAATTAATCCTTTTTGAACTTAGATCTGAAAAATATACTAAAATATTTTTAAACAATATTTTATCCATTTAATAACCTCGCTGCTCGGTATTCTTATCTAAATGCTCACCGATATTGTCAACTTTGTGTCCCAATAAGTGGTAAAAGATAGACATTCTTATTGCCAAACCATTTGTTACCTGCTTCCTAATAAGGGCATTATCGCTATCTGCAACTTCAGATGAAATCTCAAGGCCTCTATTCATAGGTCCAGGGTGCATAATTAAAACCTTATTATTGTTCACAAGTCTTTTGGTATTTAAGCCATAAAAGATTGAATATTCCCTTGTGCTGGGAATCCATGCACTCGCAGCCCTTTCAAGCTGAATTCTAAGGACTATAATTGCATCAGCGTCGTTAATAGCCTCATCTAAATCCCAATACACATCCACATCCCATTCTTTTTCAAATTCTTCCCTAACAAGTGTGGAGGGACCGCAAAGTGATACCTTAGCACCAAATTTTTTCAAAAGCCATATGTTTGATCTTGCAACTCTGCTATTTAAAACGTCTCCCAAAATTAAAATTTTCTTGCCAGAAAGATCTCCAAAATGTTGTAGTAAAGTAAATGCATCAAGTAATGCCTGTGAAGGATGCTCATTGGAACCATCTCCAGCGTTAACTATTTTTGCTGAAGTAAAATTCGTAATATAATCAGGAATTTTAGAAACAGAATGTCTTATAACAATGCAATCTGGCTTCATAGCATTGAGCGTCAAACAGGTATCCTTGATGGTTTCACCTTTTTTGGTTGAGCTTTGAGAGATAGAAAGGTTCACAACATCTGCGCCAAGAGTTTTGCCAGCAATTTCAAAAGATGTTCTCGTCCTCGTGCTGGGCTCAAAAAAAACAGTTAAAATAAGTTTGCCTTTAAGAATTGGTACCTTTTTTGTAGGCCTATCTAAAACCTCCAAAAATTTTCTTGCATTATCAAATATTTCCAAAGCTTCGTTTAATTCTAAATTCTTCGTGCTCAGTAAGTGAGAAATCACTCTAAAATAATCACCTCATCCACATTATCAATCTCTTTAAGTCTCACATTAACGTCTTCTTTTGAAGAAGTTGGCACAAATCTACCTAAATAATTTGCATTAATCGGCAGCTCTCTGTGACCTCTATCAATTAATATCAATAATTCTATTTTCTTTGGTCTGCCAAAATCAAAGATAGCTTCTATCGCTCCCCTGATGGTTCTCCCCGTAAAAAGCACATCATCAACTATTATAATCGAACGTTCTTGAGTAGAAATTAAATTTGTTGTTTTTAAAGCAATTTTTTCTTTAGTATATAAATCATCCCTGTATGGAGTAACATCCAATTCTGAAGTATCTAACCTTATCCCCTTTTCATTTAAAAAAATTTCAGCAATACGCCTACTTAAAAAAACTCCCCTTGTCCACAAGCCTACTAACAAAAGCTCATCAAAATCTTTGTGATTCTCATAAATCTCATACATCAAACGATGAAGTATCTTATTAATTTCCTGCTCATTTAAAATCTTTGCTTTGAGCATAATACCTCCCTATTAACTATAAATATGTTACTACAAATTTTAAGAACTGTGAACTGTTTACTCTTATTGTATAATTGATTAATGAGATACTAACTTTTAAGGAGGTTTTATTTGTCTTTTTACAATCATTTAAAGGAAGAAACGCTAAAACATATTAGCAGCCTATACCCAGACATCCAGGATCCTAACTCATTCATTGAGATCCAAATATCCAACCCCCAATATGGCGACTACACTATTTTAAGTGCAATGAAATTAGCAAAATATCTCAAAGAGTCTCCAATAAAAATTGCGAATAAAATAGCTGAAAGATTTAGTAACGATATTTTCTCAATCCAGGTTGTAAATCCAGGTTTCATAAATATCAGTCTAAAAGATTTTACCTTACAAAATATTTTAAGAGATTTTTCTATTAAACCATTTTTAAGCAATAGAGAATCGCCAAAAATATTAATTGAATATGTCTCTGCCAATCCTACGGGACCTCTTCATATAGGACACGGCAGATGGGCTGCTTTTGGAGATTCTTTAAACAGGCTATTAAAGGACTATGGGTTTAATGTCCAAACAGAGTTTTACGTGAACAACTATGGAAATCAAATGGAGTTATTTACCCAATCAATCATAGCCAGAATGAAAGAGTTGCTAAAACAAGATTTTGTTTTTCCAGAAGGCGGATATCAAGGAGAGTATGTTATAGATATCGCAAACAAAATCTTGAACAAACATCCTATTCTTATTAAAGAAGAACAAAACCTACATTTCGATCTCATAAAAGAAGAGGCCTTAAATATCGCGCTAAACGAACAAAAAGAAACACTTAATAATTTTGGAGTCAACTTTGACTCATTTTTTTTTGAAAGCAAATTGCACGAAGAAGATAAAATAAATAAAATAGTTGATATCTTAATTTCAAAAAATCAAACATATAGAAAAGATGGAGCGCTTTGGCTTAAGACTTCTGATTATTTAGACAATGAAGATAGGGTCTTAATAAGAGAGAATGGATTGCCCACATATTTTGCAGCAGACATAGCATATCATTATGAAAAATTTAAGAGAAATTTTGATATTTACATAAATATATGGGGAACCGACCACCACGGTTATATTGCAAGGCTCAAAAGTGCCTTGAAAGCACTGGGATTACCTGAAGAAAGGCTTATTATCCTTTTAGGTCAATTAGTTAACCTTTACAGGAACAAGAACCTTATAAGAATGTCAAAAAGAACTGGAAATATGATAACCCTCAAGGACCTTCTTGATGATGTAGGGCCAGATGTACTAAGATTTTATTTAGCCTCCCGATCTTTAAACAGTACAATAGACTTTCATATAGAAAAGGCAAAAGAAGTTACAATGGACAATCCACTCTACTATATACAGTATGCATGTGCAAGGATATCAAGCATAAAAAGAAATATTGCAGAGCAGATACCAGATGACATAGAAGAGTACTCAAAGTATATTGAGGGCGCAGACGAACTTGAAATTATTAAAAAGATTGATAACTTTGATTTTTTCAGAGAAAAGGCAGTGCGAGATTATGAACCATACTACTTGGTCACTTACATGTTAGACCTCTCAAGACTATTTCATATTTATTACCAAAAGAGCAGAATTATTAACGATGAAAAGACTGTCCAATGGTCCAGGCTTTTTCTGATAACCAAAGTTCATGAAGTCCTATCGAAGGGCCTTTCCTATTTACGCATTATTCCTCTGGAGAAAATGTGAAATTTAAAATTTTATTAGCGCTTATATTTTTTTCTTGTTTGTTTACCAATTACGCAAACGCAGCCGATCAGCTTCAGGTCAATCTTACTATTTCTGGAAATGAGAAGGTAGATGGCAATTATAGCTCTATTGATTCGCTAACCGTTCACGTAAAAGCAGACAGCGCCCTGATAAAAGAAATACTTCAAAACACGCCAGATTATGGGCCTGTATTAGAATCTTGGCTGAAACTTGGGAATAAGCCGCCTGTAACGGGTCCAAAATTGATTTACGGATTAGACTTCTATTCACCTGATGGAAGGACCTTATATTCGACTGATATAGTATTCTTCGCAAGAAGATATTCTGTGGTAAATGAAAATGGTCAAAGAAGGCCAGTAAATGAAGTTGTAGATGAAACTAATATAGTAATACCTGTCAAAACTGAAATGGATGGCACATACAAACTTTTGATAAATAAGGGCAGCCAACCACTTTACGTCAAAAATATCGTTTTAGAAAAAGACAATGTTGCAAAAAAAACTACGCCTGAGGAACAAAATACAACTAAAGAAAAAGTTAATAGTCCCATAAAAATTAAAAGTTTTTCTGATTTTATGCCTATTTTGCTTGCAGTAGTTGGTTTATTGCTAATCTTTGTATCATTCTTTACAATCGTATTAGCTATTAAAAAATTCCCCAGAAAGCCTGAGGCAAAATGTCCATTTTGTCACAAAACACTCTTTGATGAAGATGATAATTTTTGCTGCTATTGCGGTGCTTTATTAAAACCAGAAAAAAAACAGGATACTGACGGCAAGGAAGATGTCTAAAAAAAAAATTATATCCCTTCTACTCCTTGTAGTTAGTTTCCTATTAATAAATTTACACAACCCTTCAAACGCACAGACCATAATCAATTATGATAAAGAATATAAAGAAGGTCAAAAAATTGCAAAGGACATTGAATCTTATTATAAAATCGTCAAAAACCCAGCAGTTCAAGAAAGACTAGACAAAATTGCCAGTAGACTGCAAGTATATGCCAGAGAATTTTCAGGCGTTAAAAACCTAAAGTTAACCATAAAGGCTTACCATAGCGATGACGTTAATGCCTTTGCCCTGCCGGGAGGTTTTATTTTTGTAACTACCGGAATGTTAAATTTTGTCAGGACTGATGACGAATTAGCTTGTATACTATCGCATGAGACCGGCCACGTCGTTTTAGATCATCACCGAAAACAAATGGAGCTTCAAAAGAAATATACCCTCGTAGCACTTGCGGTAATAATAGCATCAAGGGGAAACGCCGCTGCTAGCGAGTCTGCAAGTCTATTGTCAATGGCAATGATGAATCAATATTCTATAGGACTTGAAAAACAGGCAGATGAATTTGCCATCAGGTGTGCTATGGCATGTGGCTACAATCCAGTAGGACTGTTAACTACTATGGAGAGGCTAAATGCAAGAGAGAGAAGCTACCAGGATATAAACTGGGGAATCTACCAAAATCATCCAGAAACAGAAGAAAGAATTCACTATATTATCGCTGCTTTAAAAAGTTATGGCGTTGTAATTAACAGAAGAATTGCAGCCGATTATTTCAAGGTTACAAATATTGGGCCAAATGTCTATATTGAAAAAGATTTGTGGTTCAATCTTCAAGACTATCCAAATATATTTCCAAATCCTTTTATAGATTTGACATCGGTAATAAAAAACCTAAACCTTGCATTTGATGAAGAACCTAGCATTTATGATATAAACGTTGTTGGTGAAGGGGATAGTGTTATAATTTACGTTAAGAATATAAAGGTTATTTCTGCAAAAGATACAGAAGAAAACAGAAAAATCTTAACAACCCTATGTTCTGAATTAAAAAAAATAGTATGGAAAAATTCTTTGTGGGAGGCATTTAATTAAATGCATGAAGCAAGTATTGTACAGGAAATAATCGACATAACCACTGAACAGGCAAAACAAAACAATGCTCACAAGGTTCTCGAAGTAGAGATAACTGTTGGCGCAGGAGCAATGATAGAAACTGATCTCCTATCAGGAGCATTCGATGTTATGAAAAACGAAACAATGCTCGAAGATGCAACCTTAAAGATAAATAAGGTTAACCTTAAATTACACTGTCTAAATTGCGATAAAATATCAGAAAGCGATAGAATGGTCAGTATGGAATGTCCATATTGTCATTCGTTTGAAACAATAATTGAATCAGGTAGGGAAATGCTTATAAATAAAATTATTGCAGAATAAATTTATTCAAAAATTATTCAAGATAGAAAAGAAGGGAGACAAATAATGGATATAAAAGATATTAATATTCCAATTTTATCAAAAAATATAAAAGAGGGGGAGACAAATAAAAATATTTTTGAGTCAAAGGGGCTCTTGACGATCAACCTCATTAGCTCTCCTGGTTCCGGGAAAACTACTTTACTTGAAAATATTGCTCCTATATTAAACGAACAAGGTTTTCCTTGTTTAGTTATCGAAGGTGACATTGCTACTACAAGAGATGCAGAAAGGATTAGCAAAAAAGAAATAAAATGTGTCCAAATTAATACTCATGGCATCTGTCATCTCGAATCCAAAATGATAAGGAAGGCATTCGAACAGCTAGATATCGTGAATGAGAAGATATTGTTTATCGAAAACGTCGGAAACCTCGTATGTCCGGCAGAATTTTACCTGGGAGAACACGAAAAAATAGCAATATTAAGCGTAACAGAGGGAGAAGACAAGCCAGAAAAATATCCACTCCTGTTTAAAGAGTCTTCCTGCGTGCTTTTAACCAAAGTAGATCTATTACCTTTTCTCGATCTAACCGAGGACATCTTCATTTCAGAAATTAGGAAGTTGAATAAAAAGGCGCCAATCTTCCTTATGTCAAAAAAAGACAAATCTTCATATATGGAATTTATTGAATGGTTAATCCAAAAACACCTTGCTATCTTTGGGGGAGAACGATAATAGAGTTTCCTTCATGTTTAGGGATGGTTGTTGGTTGACTGTTTTCATTTGAATTTTTTGTTTTCCCGACAGTATTTTCTTTTCTTTTCTCCTCAGTCGGAACATAAGGAGTTCCAGGGTATCTACTGTCATATTCTGTAGGTACATTGTCCTTCGGGAATGATTTTAAAATAGGATTTGGGCACTTGTCTGTAGCCAATTTATCAGAACCGCTGCAAATCCAAACACTTACCTCATTGCCACTAGAAGATCCGATAGACTCAGAACTCTTTGGAAAATATGCAACGGGTGTCCCTGTAAGAGCATACTTCATAAATCCAGCCCAAATTTCAGCAGGGATAAATCCACCAACTACACCGTTCATTGGCGAATTATCGTCATTTCCTACCCAAACGCCACAAACCATATTTGGAGTAAATCCCATAAACCATGCATTCCTAAAGTCGTCAGTAGTGCCAGTTTTTCCTGCAGCAGGCCTACCAATATTAGCAGCCATTCCAGTACCGTGTAAAATTACGTTAGTAAGCATACCGTCAAGCACCGAAATATATTTTTCCTCAAAAACCCTCTGTGGTATAGGTTTATTTTCTTCTAAAACTTTACCGTTTCTATCTACAACCTTGGTAATAAATATTGGTTCCACCCTTATTCCTCTATTTGCGAAAACGCCATAGGCAGAAGTCATTTCAAGAAGGTTCACATCACTCGCACCAAGAGCAAGGGCAAGGTTTGCGTTTAGGTGGCTTTTAATCCCAGCCTTTCTTGCCGTTTTAATTGCGTTCTCTACCCCAACCATGTCAAGCAATTTCACACTTGGAACATTCCTGGATAGCATTAGAGCCTCCCACATAGGAATGTTACCCATAAAAGTTCTCTCATAATTCTGAGGACTCCATGGACCTTCAGGGGTTTGATATGTAACGGGAGTATCAGATAATGTAGTATTAGGACCCAGTCCCTGTTCCAAGGCGGTCAGGTATACGAATGGTTTAAAAGAAGATCCTGGCTGTCTCTCAGCCATTATTACTCTATCAAATTGACTTTTTTCGTAGCTTGTTCCGCCCACATAGGCTCTAATCTCTCCGTTTTGTGGATCGATAGCAACCAGTGCCCCTTCTGAAACGTGAAGATAGCTGTATTTTTTCACATAATCTTTTACCATCTTATCTGCTTCTTCCTGCATATTGTAGTCAAGAGTAGTATAAATTTTTAAGCCACCAGTATAAACTTCATTATAACCGTATTTTTTAGCCATTTCTTGTAAGATATGATCGACAAAATAAGGAGCTATTCCGCCCCATCTGGTATTTGAATGAACGATATCAATTGGCTGACTGTATGCATCATTTGCCTGAGCCTTAGTGATATACCCTACGTCAACCATTCTGTTTAATACTATCTTCTGACGCTCTTTTGCTAACTTAAAGTTTCTTACAGGTGAATAATATTCTGGAGCACTTATTAATCCTGCAAGCATTGCAGATTCTGCTAAATTAAGATTTTTTACGTCTTTGTTAAAGTAATACTTTGAAGCGGCCTGGACTCCATTGGTACCATGCCCCAAATAGATTTCGTTAAGGTAGAGTTCTAATATTTTATCTTTGCTTAAAGTCAGATCTACCCTAATAGAAATGACCAATTCTACCAGTTTTCTCATTAAAGTTTGCTGTGGAGTAAGATAAATATTCTTTACCAGCTGCTGAGTCAAAGTACTGCCGCCTTCGATTTCTTTTCTATGCATAATATCTGCGATAAAAGCCCTCATAATGCCAATAGGATCGAAACCCACTTCTGAATAAAACCTTGAGTCCTCGACTGCTATTACAGCGTCTCTAAGATTATTTGGGATATCCTTCAATGGAACCACGACTCTGTTCTCAGAATCATACAGAGTAGTTATCAACTTGCCATTTCTATCAAATATCTGTGTAGCCTCAGGTGGAGCATAGTTTTCAAGGCTTTCTACGTTTGGAACTTTAATAAAAGAATAAATTGTTACACCAGCTAAAAGACCTACAACAAAAAGAGCTAGAAAAATCCCTATAAAAATTAAAAATTTTTTTATTTTACTTAACATTGTCTATATTAGTTGCCTTAATTTAAGAGACACATAAACGCTGGCCTCATCAGGAGGTACAAGATTTGAACTCCCATCACGCCTAATCTTTATCTCAATAAGACCAGACTTTGAAAAATGTCCTCCTATAATTATCTTGATCGGTATCCCTAAGAGATCTGCGTCTTTAAACTTTACACCTGCTCTATCATCACGATCATCGAATAAAACGCTAATCCCCCTGTCCCTGAGCTCATGAAAGATCATATCTGCGGTATTTAGCTGATTTTCATCTTTTACATTAGCAGGAATAACTATAACCTGATAGGGGCACAAAGTTGCGGGCCATATAATTCCAAATTCATCGTGGTGCTGTTCTACAACAATAGATAGAAGCCTAGAAATGCCAATACCATAGCATCCCATCTCAAAGGGTTTTTCCTTGCCATTTTCATCCTTGAAACAGGCTTTCATAGGTTCGCTATATTTTGTGCCAAGCTTAAATACATGACCAGCCTCGCTGCCAGTGCTTTCAACAAGCTTGGCACCACAACGCGGACAAAATTCTCCAGCTTTTGAAACCCTTAAATCAAATATATTATCCGAGTAAAAATCTCTTTTAAAATAGACGTTTTTAAAATGGTATCCATCTTTATTGGCTCCAGCATAAAACGAGACGTTTTCTACACAAACCCTCTTATCACATATTAACTTTATGTTGTTTACTTTAACTGGCCCTATAGAGCCAACAGATAAATCGAGTTTTTGCTTAATTTCGTCAGGTGTCATCATAGATATTTCTTTCCCACCAAAGGCATTTTTTAATTTCACTTCATTTAGCTCATCATCACCAGCCAATATTATCATTGTTGGTTCGCCTTCAATTTTATACATCAGAGATTTTAGAATGTACTTTTGATCCACACCCACAAATTTAGAAACTTCATCAACAGTTTTTGCATTTGGAGTAGATACGATATCCAAGTCTGAAAAATCCCTGACATCAAAAGGTTCATAGCTTGAAGATGCCTTTTCAAGGTTGGCAGCATAAGAACAGCTCGAACAATACAGTATTTTATCTTCGCCATAAGGAGTCAGAACCATAAATTCGTGAGAAACACTCCCGCCAATAGCACCAGAGTCTGCCTCTACAGATTTAAAATTTAGCCCCATTCTATTAAGAATTTTTTCATAAGCGTGAAACATATCCCAGTAAGTCACATCAAGATCTTCTTCGTTTCTGTGAAAGCTATAGGCATCCTTCATAATAAATTCCCTAGACCTCATCAAACCAAATCTTGGCCTTATTTCATCCCTGAATTTTGTCTGTATTTGAAAAACAGAAATTGGGAGCTGCTTGTAAGAACTAACTTCTCTGTTTATTAAATCAGTTATAACCTCTTCATGAGTAGGACCAAGCGCATATTCTTTATCATGTCTATCCTTGAATCTCATAAGTTCAGGACCATATTTTTTCCATCTGCCAGAAATTTCCCAAATCTCCTTGGGTTGAAGGGCAGGAAGAAGTAATTCTTGAGAGTTTATGTTAATCATTTCTTCTCTAACTATATTTTCAATTTTCAATAAAACCTTCTTAGCCAATGGCAAATAAGTGTATATCCCTGAGCCAAGACGCCTTATGTATCCAGCCCTCAGCAATAAGATGTGGCTGATAGCCTCTGCATCGCCAGGTACTTCTTTTAAAGTTCTAAAAAACAATTTGGAAAGTTTCATAAATCCTCCTGAGAAATAAGAGATTCAAGCTCATCTAAAAAAACTTCTTCCATATTATCGTTATCAATTTTTTTAATTATTTTTCCATATTTAAATAAAAATGCAAAATTTTTCGCACCTGCAATGCCTAAGTCAGCAGATTTAGCCTCTGATGGACCATTCACTGCACAGCCCATAATAGCAATTTTTAAAGGCTTTTTAACGCTTAAGAGCCTTTTCTCAACAACTTTTGTTAATCTCTTTAAATTTACCTCTGTCCTACCACAAGTCGGACAGGATATGATCACAGGACCCGCTTCAATGTCCAGAGATTTAAGTATTTCTTTGCCAACCCTAATCTCATCAATTGGATTCGAGCTAAGAGAAACTCTAATGGTATCACCAATTCCCTTGTCTAACAAAATGCCTAAACCTACGCTCGACCTGACTGTTCCTTGAAACATAGGACCTGCCTCAGTAACCCCTAAGTGCAGTGGATATGGAAACTCCTTATAAAGTCTTTCATAAGTTTTTACAAGCAAGTTAACAGAAAATGTCTTTGCACTAATTACAATATCGCCAAACCCCGCTTCTTCCAGCAAGCTTACTTCTCTTGAAACAGACTCAAAAAGGGCATTAACAGGATCTTCATTAAAAAGGTTGACAAGATCCTTAGGGATAGAACCCTCATTTACGCCTATTCTGATAGGAACTTTATTATAAGCTGCAGCCTTAACCACCTCTAATAAGTTACTTTTTGAGCCAATATTGCCAGGATTAATTCTAATTTTGGAAATTCCAGCATCGATAGTTTTTAAGGCCAGCCTATAATCAAAATGAATATCAGCTACCAATGGTATTGATACCTTTTTAATAATTTTTGCTATTGATTCAGCAGCTTCATTGTCTGGTACTGCAAGCCTTACCAGGTCAGCCCCAGCCTTTTGGATTCGCTTGATTTGACCCACAGTAGCGCCTACATTTCTTGTATCTGTCTTTGTCATTGTCTGAACAAATATCTTGCCCGAGCCAAAAACAAGATCTCTAACTAAAACTTCTTTTCTTATCATTTCTTAAAAAGTCTCAACACATCGAAGTAGCTTACAAATATCATTAATAAGATTAGAAATACAAAACCAGCAACATGTATAAAGTTTTCCTTCTTAGGATCTATAGGTTTTCCTCTAATCATCTCTATAATCAAAAATAGTATCCTAGAACCATCAAGTGCAGGGATGGGTAACAAGTTTAATATTCCAAGATTTAAAGACAAAAATCCCACAAAAAAGAGAAGAGCAGTCGGACCTTCATTAGCAGCCTGACCAAGCATATTGGCAATGCCTATTGGACCAGCCAAACTCCCTACGGGTACCTGTCCCGATATCAACATCCATATACTAACAACGAGCGCAATTCCCCATGATAAAGTTTGAGTAAAGCCCATATATACAGAATCAACAACAGAATACTTTTTCATAGTGCGATCGAACATTATCCCGATAAGATATCTATTGTCTTTTTGATCAAATTCTGGATAAAGGCTGATATTAATGTCCTTGCCATCTCTTAAAAGGGTTAAGTCTAATTTTTCGCCTTTAGATTCAGAGACTATTCTTATTAAATCGTTTGGCGTTTTTATTGAAATGCCATTCACTGAAACAATTCTGTCACCAACCTGGATTCCAGCTTTTGCAGCCGGAAAATCACTATTTACCGATTGAATTCTTAAATCTGGAACATATACTCCCTGGGTAAAAACAAGGGTAAACAAAACTGCAGCCATAATTATGTTCATAACAGGCCCAGCTACTATTACTAAAATCTTTTGGAAAGACCTTATCTGATCAAATCTCTTTGTTCCAGGAGGGACCTCTCCCTCATCTAAGCCAGCAATTCTTACAAAACCTCCAAGAGGCAGTATTCTAACGCTTAAATCAGTTTCTTTATATTTGCTTTTGAAAATTCGTGGACCAAAACCAACAGAAAATTCGTAAACTCCTACGCCAAAAATCCTTGCAAATACAAAATGTCCCGCTTCGTGAACAAGCGTAGCCACAAATATAACCAAAATGAAAATTAAAATATTCTCCATTAAAGCTTATAAACCTCCAATAAATTTAAAGTTTTCTTAACAGTCTCGTCATAAATTAAACCAACTTCTTCAAATGAAGAGACGTCACCAGAATATGATTCCGATAAGATTAATTCTAACATCTTTGGAATATTTAGAAATGAGATTTGCTTATTTAAAAATGCGTTTACCAGGACTTCATCACAGGCAGCAAGCGTCGCGGTTTTAACTGAGCCGCCCTTCAATGCTTCGTATGCAATACCTAGACAAGGAAACTTATTATAATCTGGTTGCTCGAACTCTAAAATAAAATCTTCTTTAAAATCTTCTATTTGATGGTCCCATCTTTCAGGATAAGAAAGAGCATGCTGAATAGGTATGCACATATCAGGTTTATAATATAAAAACTTGACAGATCCATCAAGGAATGTAATCAAAGAATGCACCAGGCTTGTTCTATTAATAAGAACTTTAATTCTGTCAGCATCTAAACCAAAAAGAAAAGATGCCTCAATTACCTCAAAACCTTTGTTCATTAGGTTGGCAGAATCCACTGTAACCTTTGGTCCCATTTTCCATGTTGGATGAAGCAATACCTCATCAACTGATGGATTTTCGACAAAATGTTTCTTGTGAAATGGGCCGCCAGAAGCAGTTAGGTATATCGAGCTTACAGAGGATATATCCTCACCTTCTAATAGTTGAAAAATTGCGTTGTGTTCGCTATCTACTGGTAAAATTGTTTTGCCCATTTTTTTAGCATAATTGACTATTAAATTCCCACCATAAACGAGTATCTCTTTGGTAGCAAAAGCAAGATCCTTGTCAGAATCCAATGCAGTTTTAGCAACATATAGAGAATCCTTACCAACCCAAGCTAATAGAACTACATCAGCATCAGTTTTTTCAATCATCTCCAAAATGCCTTGAAACCCATAAAAAATATTTTTTGGTCCTATATCAAGCTCTGCTTCATACAACAAACTAACGCTCTCAGGCTTGAATTCTTCGATCTGACTTTTAAATTTCTCTGATCCCGTGCGAGCAGCTAAACCGACAATCTTTAATTTATCTGAATGCTTCCTAACCACATCTAATGCTTGAGTGCCTATTGAACCAGTGGACCCAATTAAAATTATCTTTTTCATTTAATACCCACAAGATAAAAAATCATAAAATATAAAACGGGAGCAGAAAAAAATAGACTATCAAATCTATCAAAAAAACCACCGTGACCTGGCAAGAGATTGCCAGAGTCCTTACAATCAAACGTTCTCTTGATTAATGATTCGCTTAAATCAGAAATTTGCGAAACGACATTTACAACAGCACCTAAAAAAATTAACAAAAATATAGATTTTTGCAAATAAAACGAGAGGGCAATAAATGGAATAATGCCAAAGATTAGATTTGCCAGTGCACCTTCCCATGTTTTTTTAGGTGAAATATTGGAAAGCCTGTGTTTGCCGAAATTTTTACCAACAATATAAGCCATAGAATCGCCAAGCCATAGGCTAGATAAGAGCGATATAGACCAAAAAAATCCGTTATCAAGATTTCTAATAAGATAGAAAAAGGATAGGGAATAAGATATAAAGAAGGAAATTATGAATGAGAAACTAATATCAAAAAAGGAATATCTGTTGACAAATATCAACGGAAAACTAAAAAAAAGCAATGTAGATAAAAATACTGCAAGCGGCAAAAAACCAAAAATGCTTCCAAAAAAAATTAAAAATGAAGTTATGAATGTGACAAAAGGCATATTATAGTTCTTGCTCTTCATCATAAGATTAACCTCATAAGTGGAGCACAATATTAATACTGACAACAAAAACATAAACCAATAGTTGCCAGCATATACAAAGAACAACAAAACTGGTATGCCCCACGAAGCCGTTATAATCCTAAAAATCAAGAATTACGTCCCCCAAATCTCCTTTGTCTGCTATGATATTCTGCAATAATACCATCTAAATCGTTTTCTGAAAAATCTGGCCAAAGTTTGTCAATAAAAAATAGCTCAGTATATGCTATCTGCCATAAAAAAAAGTTACTTATCCTTTTTTCTCCACCAGTTCTTATCAATATATCGGGATCAGGAAAAGAGTTAGTAAGTAATGATCTTGAAAAATTCTCTTCATTGATTTCAGATTGAGCAGCATTTAAGTTGTTAACTGCATATAGGATTTCTTTTCTTGAACCATAATTAAAAGCAACTCCAAGGTTAACTTTTATAGGTGAAACCTCAATTTTTTCCGAATTTTCAATTAATTTCAAAACATCCTTTGATAAATTTTCCTTAAGAGAGAAAAATTTTAATTTAACTCCTCTTTTTGACCAATCTTTTATGTACTTCTCAATACCATCATAAAAAATTTTAAAAATTCCAGTTATTTCTTCTTTTGGTCTCTTCCAATTCTCTGTCGAAAAAGCGTAAACGCTTAAATAAGGAATATCTCTATCTATAAAACAATTAACCATTTCTTGTAATTTCATGAATCCTTCAAGATGGCCATTAAAAACTGGCATCGACCTCGTCTTAGACCATCTTGCGTTGCCATCCATTATAATGGCAATATGGTTTATTTTTTGCATTATTATACTAAATAGTCCCTAAGTTTGCGACTCCTGCTTGGGTGTCTTAATTTTCTAAGTGCCTTAGCCTCTATTTGGCGAATTCTTTCTCTTGTAACGCCAAATTCTTTGCCAACCTCTTCAAGCGTTCTTGAATGACCGTCAACTAAACCAAATCTAAGCCTTACCACATCCCTTTCCCTTGGCTGTAAATCCTTTATAACGTCTTCCAGATCTTCTTTTAAAAGGTGGTATGTTACTGCTTCCATAGGCGATGAAATGGATTCGTCAGCTATAAAATCTCCGAGGTGGCTATCTTCATCCTTGCCAACTGGAGTTTCGATAGAAATTGGCTCTTGGGAAATTCTTTTAATTTCGTGAATTTTTTCAATATTTACTTCCATCTTTTCTGCAATTTCTTCATCTGTAGGCTTTCTGCTTAACTGTTGGCTTAGATTTCTAATAGCTTTCTTATATTTGTTAATAGTTTCTACCATATGGACAGGAATTCTAATCGTTCTTGCTTGGTCTGCTATTGCTCTGGTTACAGCCTGCCTAATCCACCAAGTTGCATAAGTTGAAAATTTATAACCTTTTCTATAGTCAAATTTTTCTACGGCTCTCAGCAAGCCCATATTGCCTTCCTGAATCAAGTCGAGAAACAATAAGCCCCTTTTTGTGTATTTCTTTGCGATTGAGACTACAAGCCTCAAATTTGCTTCAGCCAGTTTTCTTTTAGCTGTCTCGTCGCCAAAGAAAGCTTTCTCTGCCAAATATTTTTCTTCTGCATGTTTAAGTAGAGGTATTTTTCCAATTTCTTTAAGGTATTGCCTAACTGGATCCTCTACCATAGGTACGCGTTCTTCTGGCATAACAAGAACATCCTCTGGCAAAACAGGTTCAGTATCAAGGACAATCTTCAAAAGATCCTGATCTTCTTCCCCTACATTTCCAGCTTCTATGGACTTTATTATGTTATCTAAATCAGATGGTTCTTCAAGATCATCAAAAAAGTTAGGGAAATTTTTAAAGGATTGATCATCTGGGTTGGATACTTGTGGAATTTTCTTAACACGTTTAGAATTTTTTGGCATATTTTCACCTTCTAAAATGAAGTTTTAAAAATGGTGGGCGAAGTAGGGTTTGAACCTACGACCCCCTGCGTGTAAAGCAGGTGCTCTGCCACTGAGCTATCCGCCCATTTTATCAAGAGGCTAAAAAAACAAAATGGTACCTCCAAGGGGATTCGAACCCCTGTTTCCGCCTTGAAAGGGCGATGTCCTAGTCCCCTAGACGATGGAGGCATCGTTAATATTCTACAAAAATTATAAAAATTGTCAACCACGACAAATTTCTCCAATTTACTATATTATAACCTAAAAAGCTAAAAAGTGTTTATTTTAAAATCTGCGTTAAAAAACCATAATAAATATAAGATGAAATAGAGATTATAGCCACTGTCCATATAACTGGTTTTTTATAATAAAGAGACAGAGCACTTATTATCATAACCGAAAAAGTGAATGGGTCAATTATGGTTTGTGGGAAGAATTGAACCCCTAAAGATATGAGAAGTGATGTTAGAGAGGTAATTACTCCGATCATGCCTCTATAGAACCAAATCTTTTTGCTCAGTCTGTCATAAAATGGATTAACTAAGATTAATAAAATTATAGGTGGCAAAAAAGTAAACAAGAATGCCAGCATTGCACCCAAAATACCGCCATAAACATACCCAATGTATCCAGAAAGACAAAGAACCGGACCAGGAGTAATTTGGCTAATAAGAACAGCATCTAAATAAGCGTTTTGAGTTAAAAGATTGTTGTCCACAACAAATGTCTTATGATAAAGAGGAAGTGCTGACTGAGCACCTCCAAAAGCGAGCAAACTGATCTTGCTTAAGCTAATACAAAAACCAATAAATTTTGGAAAAAAGAAAAAAACGACAAAACATAATGTTGCCAAAATGATAAATACATAAACTATCTCTTTATATGAAAATTTTTCGATGGCAGAACTTCTTCTCGGCGGCATGTCGATTTTAAACAAAAGTGCCCCAAAAAAGAATGAAAACATAAATACATATATAATTTCAAAGTTATTTAAGAAAACAACGAAAGTAATAAGAAGCAGTATTATTTGTTTTCCAGATTTAATGTACTTTTTAAAGAACTGTAAAAATGCAACGAAGAAAAATGCAACCACAAAGGGTTTTAAGCCCTTAAAAACCAAATTTATTATTGCTGTATTTCCATGCGAGTACAAAAATGCAAAGAACATCATCATCAATATAGAGGGAAAAACAATAGCTAAAGATGATAAAATTCCATACCAAAAACCAAATGCCCTATAAGCTATAAACCCTATAAGATTGCTAATAATTGAGCCCGGCAAGAACTCTGTAAGAGTAATTCCTCTTAAAAATGAATTATCACTTACACATGAGTATTTCTTGACAAACTCAGTTCTTAAGGTAGGTATCATTGCAACTCCCCCAAATGCAGTAGAGCCCAAATACAAACATTTTATAAGAAAGTGCAAGGGTGTAGGACAGGAATTAATAATTCTTTTCATATAGAATTACATTCTATCACAAAAAAAACTCTGCAGCTAAGACCTGTTAAGCTTAGCTGCAGAGACGAAAATTAAGCAGATTTTCTGGCAGATTCTTTAGGCAATATAGCCAACAACACAACAGCCACGAGCAGCAAAACTCCTACGGCTGCAAGTCCAAAATAGACATTGCCAGTCTTATCTTTAATAAGCCCAATGATATAAGGCGCAAAGAAGCCACCAAGGTTTCCAATTGAATTTATCACTGCGATTCCAGCAGCAGCTGCCTCTCCTGATAGAAATTCATTAACCAGTGCCCAAAAGGGACCAAATGCTCCAAATGCTCCCATAGTAACAACAGACAAAACAATCATAGATATAACAGGATCTTTTATAAACAACATAAGAAATATTGCAATAGAGCTTATCAAAAGAGGAATTTGAGAGTGACGTCTCCATTCTCCCTTTCTGTCAGCATCCCTACCTACCCACACCATAGCAATAGCAGCAAATATATAAGGAATCATTGTTAGAAAGCCTACTATAGTTGCGCTAAAAGAGCTTGACAAGCCCTTAATGATCGTGGGAAGCCAGAAGCTAGTTGAATATAGACCCATAATACATCCAAAAAAGTAAATAAATGCCAAGAGCCAAACTCTGCCATCGACAATGATCTCTTTGACAGAAGCCTTTCTCTGCTTAGCTTTTTCTGCCTGCTCTTTAGATATTTCATCAATTAAAGTCTTCTTCTCTTCATCAGTTAAGAACTTAGCCTCTGATGGCCTGTTTGGAAGCACAAAAAGGGTTATAAAACCAAAAATAATTGAAGGGATTCCTTCAATTATAAACATCCATCTCCAGCTATGTATATTTAACCAGTGAACATGATCTAATATAAGACCAGAAATAGGACCACCGATAACGCTCGATATAGCTAAGGCAGTCATAAAGATTGCTATAGTTTGAGCTAATTCCCTTTGTGGGAACCAATATGTAAGATACAATATCATGCCTGGGAAGAATCCTGCCTCTACCAAGCCAAGCATTACACGAGCTACATAGAGGTGAAAAGCACTGTCTGAAAATCCCGTTAATGTAGCAGTCAAACCCCAAACTATTATAATAACGGCTATCCAGATCCTTGCCCCAATTCTATGTAACAGCAAATTGCTAGGCACTTGAAAAATTAAATATCCAAAAAAGAATACGCCAGCAGCAAAACCAAATTGCTCAGCAGATAATCCTAAATCTTTATTCATACCCCCTACTGCTGCAAAACCAAAATTAATACGATCAACGAAATTTAAAATGTACAAAATGTAAATGTAAGGCATCAAAAACCATCTTGACTTGCTAATTGCACTTTTCAAAACTGCAGAATCCAAATTTACACCTCCTAAGAATTTTAAAGCTAAACTAAATCACCTCCTAAAATTAAGCGTTATGAAAAATCAATTTCAGTTCCTACAAAAGCAGCTATAAAACGATCCCCAAACGAATCTTTTAGCTTTGCCATCATAGAAAAACCAGTACAATGATTGGCAGCCACAATAGCTGGCTTAGCATCTAACAAATCTGAAATTGTACTTTCTCTTTGTTCTGGACTCGCAGGACCAAGATGAGTTCCCCCAACAATTGCATAAAGATTATCTGTTTTTAGCACTTTAAGCCCATAACGGATAATATTTATAATGCCAGCATGGGCACATCCTGTCAGGGCTATAAGCCCATTATCCTTAAAAGCATATAAAGCCATATCATCTAAAATCGGATCTTTTACAGTTTTGCCATCTTTTTCTATAACTAAATTTGAATCTCCCTTTTCATAATCAGTTTCACGCGGAATAGTACCACTCAAGAACAGCCCTGGGACAATCTCTAAAACATTTTCAACAAAAACAAAATTTGCACCCAATGATTCCAAATATGCCTTAGAATAGGGAATACCAATATGAAATTTCTTCCCAGCAGCAACAGAATACCTGTCAAGAAAGGCGTCTTTATGGAGAAATATTGGTATCTCTTTTCTTGCATTATCCAAAATAGACAATAAACCGCCTGTATGATCATAGTGTCCATGACTCAAAACAATCATATCCAAATCTTTTGGGTTAACGCCTAATAAAGAAAGATTGTGAATAATTGACCCTGATTGGCCTGTGTCAAACAGTATAAGTTTGTTAGATACATTGATTAAAATCGACATGCCGTGTTCGGCTTTAAAAGAATATGGAGTTGGGGCATGGACACAATTATCCATTGCAATAGTAATTTTCATAATATCCCCTCGTTTTTAGTTTACTTAAAACAGCATTTTATTATAACATTATTTAAATAAGCAAAATTACAAATTAAATATATTAAAAAATAAGTGTTTTTTATAACTGATATCTTGTAAATTTATAAGCTATAGTTTTTTAAAAACCCATTATTTGATATTCTCTTTTAGAAAGCTGATAGCGACAGACCATGACCTCTTATCAGCCAATTTATTATAAGCCACCCCTTTAGACGAATCTGTACCAGCCTTTTTGTTAGTAAACGAATGAACGCTATTTCCATAAGAAACGAATGACCAGTCAGCTTTTGCTTTTCTTAACTCCTCTTGAAACTTCAGTACCTGTTCGGTAGGCACATGCGGATCGTCTGCTCCGTGCAAAGCTAATACTTTAGGTTTAAAGTTTCCTGGAACAGCTTCCAATGGAGTGTCTAAGCCTGCATGAAAAACTACCACATTTTTAAGATCAGCACCATCCCTTGCTAGTTCAAGTGCTACTGTCCCCCCAAAGCAATAACCTACAGCAGATATATTATTTTTTTTAACAACATCAAGTTTTTTAAATTCCTCAAACGATGCGTTAGCTCTTTCTCGCATTAAAAGCCTATTGTTTTTATAAACAGAAGAGAGCTCAAATGCTTCTTTTTGATCCTTTGCGACCTTGCCATCGCCGTAAACATCAGCAACCAAAACTACAAATCCCTCTTTTACAAAACTTCTTGCCTTTTCAAAGGCAAAATCGCTCACACCTAACCAATCAGAAAACAACAAAATTCCAGGTAGTTTACCCTCATTGTTTGAATCAAAAAAGAGAACGCTTTTTAAGGTAGTATTAACTGATAAATATGAAATATTTTTCTTTTTAACGCTGATATCTAAAGAGCTATTGGGACTGCATTCATAAACCACAGAATTGTTCTTCACAATTATTCCCCCTTAAAATATCTTGCATAAAAAGTGGCGCGCCCGACAGGATTCGAACCTGTGACCTACGGATTAGAAGTCCGCCGCTCTGTCCAACTGAGCTACGGGCGCTTAAAATTAACATGGAGCGGGAGACGAGATTCGAACCCGCGACCCTCAGCTTGGAAGGCTGATGCTCTACCGACTGAGCTACTCCCGCTCACATGTTGAAATTATAAACTAAAAAACAAAAATTGCCAACCCCTAAATCTCTACAAACTTAGCGTTCTCTACTTGATATACAGTGATTATCTTGTTAGTTGTGTCTCCATTTGGAGCAAATGTTGTTTTTCCGAGAACACCAGTGTAATTAGTCTCATCCAAAAGTTTTATAAGTGCTTCGCCCTTAGCTGTAGGATCTTTGTCAAGAGCAGCAGCCAATATCTTGGTTGCCTCATAGGCAAATATGCCATATGCTCCTGGTTCTCCGTACTTTGCCTTATAGGCAGCTAAGAAGTCTTTAGCATTTGGATCTTTTTCAATGTTTAATCCAATATTTGTTATTATATCTCCATTGGCTGCATCCCCTGCAATCTTTAAGAATTGAGGATCATAAAGACCATCAGGTCCTACCAATGGCATTTTCATACCCAAGTCTCTCATCTGTTTTGTTATAAGAGCGCCCTCAGGATAATATCCGCCAAAATAAATTATATCTGGCTTAAGAGTTTTAAATTTTGTCAGGATAGCAGAAAAATCTTTTTCGCCTTGAGCTACTCCCTCAAAGTCAAGCACTTTCCCGCCTAATTTTTCAAAACTATTTTTAAACTCGGTGGCAACTCCTTGACCATACGCGGACTTGTCTTGGAGAACTGCTACATTTTTATATCCCTTTTTGAATAAAAATTCAGCAGCAAAACTACCCTGAACGTTATCAGTAGGAGCTACTCTAAAAATATTCTTTAGTCCTTGCTGTGTTAATTCTGGATTTGTAGAAACAGTTAACATTGGTATGTTTGCTTGTGCATAAATCTTAGATGCAGGTATTGAGCATCCAGAATCTACATGCCCGATTACTGCTATGATGCTTGGATCGCTGACAATCTTTTGTGCCACAGATACAGCTTGTTTTGGATCTGCTGCATCATCAAATACTACTGCCTCTAACTTCTTGCCTTTAATCCCTCCCTTTGCGTTAATTTCATCGATAGCCAAAAGCGTAGAATTCTTCCAATCCTCACCATACTTTGCTTGTGATCCAGTCATTGGTCCTACTACCGCAATCTTGATTGTAGAACTTGCCGCCTTTTGCTGAGTTCCAGAACACCCAGCCAATAACAAACCCACCCCAAATAAGAATACTGCTAAAAACAAATACTTCTTGTACTTCAAAAACAAATTAACACCCCCTAAAATAATATTTACTACAACTTATATTTTATTACATTTTCACTTTAATTAACAATACATAAAAAACCTTTATATTACAGTTTTATGCCCAATGCAGTTTTAATAATATTTGGGTTTTCTTTAAGCCTTCTTCTAACATAAGATATCCATTGCTCACCGTATGGAACATAAATTCTTAATCTGTTTTTCTTAGAAAGTATAAACTCTCTTAATTCGTCCCCAATCCCAAGTAGCATTTGGAATTCATATTCACCTGGATTTAAATTGTATTTTTCGATCAATTTCATTGCATGAAATACCAATTTTTCATCATGGGTTGCAATGCCAACATAAGCCTTTTTCTTAAATAGTTTTTCAAGACAATATATATAATTTTCATTAACTAATTCGTGACTTTTATAAGCAAGCTTATATGGCTCTATGTATATGCCCTTACAAAGTCTAATATTGAATGGCTTCTCAGAAAGATTTTCTATATCATCGGCCGTCCTTCTTAGATAAGCCTGCAAAACAGTTCCAACATGACCGGGGAATTCTTCCCTTAAAAGTTTGTACATCTTCAACGTATCGGTAGTAAAGGGTGAATCCTCCATATCAACTCTTACAAAATTATCCAAATCGCTTGCCTTCTGAACAATCTTTCTTATATTTTCGTAACAAAGTGCTTTGTTTATAGCCAATCCCATCTGAGTAGGTTTTAGAGAAAGATTCGCATCTAATGACTCTTTTTTAATTGTTTCGAGCACTCTTATACATTCATTTCTAAAAAATATAGTCTGATCTTCATTCGTTACAGACTCGCCCAAAACATCTATGGTAGCCATAATGCCTCTGGAATTTAAATCACTAACTACTCTTATTGCGTCTGAGAGAAGAGGGCCAGAAACATATTTTTTTGAAAATATTTCAATAATCTGTTCAGGAACATAATCAATTGTATTTGAAGTCAAAAAATTAAATATGCTATTTAACATTATTTTTCCTCCATAAATGGATATTGAATATGCTCTGGAGGGTTAAACGTTTCCTTGACAGACCTTGCACTGGTCCACCTAATAAGATTTAGCAAGCTGCCTGCCTTATCGTTTGTTCCGCTTGCCCTTGCTCCTCCAAATGGCTGCTGTCCAACTACAGCACCTGTAGGCTTATCGTTGATATAGAAATTTCCAGCACTTGACTCAAGAATTTCAGTTGCAGTATTTATAGCGCTTCTATCTTGAGCAAATATTGCCCCTGTTAGACCATAGATGCTTGTCTTGTCACAGAGATGTAGGGTCTCTTCAAACTTGTCATCATCATAAAGGTAGAATGTTACCACAGGCCCAAAAATCTCTTCCTCCATAGTTTTAAAGTGGGGATCTTCAGTGACGACAACTGTAGGTTCTATAAAATACCCAACGCTGTCATCGCATTTTCCACCAAAAAATATCTTGGCTTCGTTTTGATTCTTTACAAAATCAACGTATGATTTTATTTTGTCATACGACTCCCTATCGATAACTGCATTCACAAAATTAGTAAAATCTTCAGGAGAACCCATTTTTATCTTGCTTAACTCATTTAATAATTCGTCCTTAATACTGTTAAACATTGACTTTGGAAGGTACACCCTTGAAACTGCAGAGCACTTTTGACCTTGATATTCAAAAGAACCCCTAACTATTGCAGTAATTAGACTCCTGGTATTAGCAGAACTATGAGCAAATATGAAATCTTTGCCCCCTGTTTCTCCAACTATCCTCGGATATGTAATATAATTTGACATATTATTTGCTATAAATTTCCACATGTAGTTAAAGGTGTCATAACTTCCTGTAAAATGCAGGCCCGAGAAGCTCTTAGACGAAAATATAAGATCGCCCATAGTAGATCCTTTTCCAGGGACAAAATTTATTACCCCATCTGGAAGTCCCGCCTCTTGCAAAATCTTCATAAACATATATGAAGGATAAATTGCACTAGACGCAGGTTTCCAGATAGAAACATTCCCCATTATCGCTGGCGCAGTTGGCAGATTTCCAGAAATGGAGACAAAGTTAAATGGCGGCACAGCAAAAACGAATCCCTCCAAAGGCCTATATTGCATTCTGTTCCAAAAACCCTTAGGAGAAATGGGCTGATCTTCATAGATCTTTTGTGCAAAACTTGCATTAAATCTCAAAAAATCAATGAGCTCACACACACAATCTATCTCTGCCTGGAATGCATTCTTGCTGATTGAAAGCATAGTTATGGCATTCATAATAAATCTATACTTAGTACTAAGAAGCTCTGCTGCCCTTAAGAAAATTGCTGTTCTTTCTTGAAAGTCGACCTTTGACCAAGTTTTTTTGGCATCCATAACAGAGTCAATTGCTAACTTTACCTCTTCTTTTCCTGCCTGATAATAGTGCCCTAATAAAACATTGTGCTGGTGAGGGCATCTAATTTCCATTTTACTCTCAGTTTTAATCTCTTTGCCACCAATAATTAATGGAATCTCTACTTTTTTTGAAACAATATCTTCCAACGCTATTTTTAGCTCTCTTCTTTCTTTACTTCCTACTCTATACTCATAGATTGGTTCGTTCACAGGTTCTGGAACTCTTGCTGCGCAGTTTCTCAAATTAAGCCTCCTTTAAACTAATAGATAAATCTAATTAATATTATAAAGTATTGCTAAAAAATAAGCCCGAGTTGAATTTTTCAAACGCTCTGATATATTCTTTTTTAAGATCTTCATATATAAGATGTGTATATATTTGAGTGGTAGAAATAGATTCATGTCCAAGCAAATCCTGTATTATCTTAATACTAGCTCCACCTGAGAGAAGATGTGTAGCAAGTGAGTGCCTAAAAATATGAGGATGTAAGTCTAGGTTTAAGAAACTTCCAATTTTTTTGCACATCTTCCACACATACTGTCTTGAAAGAGGTTTCCCCCTTGAATTAACGAAAATATTCTCACACTTTGGATTAAGACTTTTTCTATAACTCAAATAAGATCTAAACAATCCTGAAATTTCATAATGAAAGGGAATAACTCTCTCTTTAGAACCCTTTCCAAAAACTCTTATATCCATTCTTTCGATATTAATATTTTCAATCTTCAAGTTTAAAAGTTCTGAGATTCTTAACCCAGTAAAATATAGCATCTTAAAAATAAATAAATCCCTAATAGAAAATAGGTCTGAACTGGATATAAAATCAAAAATATTGGATATATTGCTTTTTGATAGAAAAGTTGGAAGTCTTCTTTCTCTCTTAGGCAAAATAATTTCAGGAATTTTACCCTTATAAAGACCTTCTTGAAAAGAAAATATAAAAAATTGCTTTATAGCAACCAGCTTTCTCTCCACCGAAGTTCCTTTATAGTTATCAGAAAACAATTTATTTGAATATTGGAGCAACAAGTTTTCTATGTCGTTGTTAGCGTGCATTTTATTTGAAAAAAAATTAAAAAAAGATTCCACATCACTTTTATAAGAGCTTACGGTATTATCAGAGTAACCCCTTATAAGAAAAAGATAGCTTACAAAGGCACTTAAAGCTTCATTGCCTTCTTGTAAGATAAAGGACTGCAAGCACTGTTTTGGCGTCTCCAATCTTCCCCTCTAAGACCATCTTCTCAAGGTCTTTTATATTAAATTTAATGACGTTAATTATCTCATCATCATCAGGATTGACTCCTACATACTCAAGATCTTCACAAACTACAATATGCATGTATTCATCTGTAAACCCTGGGGTTGTATACATAGAAAAAATCTTCTTTACTTTATTAGCTTTATATCCTGTTTCCTCAATAAGCTCTCTCACAGCGCCAACCTCGGGAGATTCTCCAGGTTCCAATTTCCCAGCAGGTATCTCTATCAGCTTTTTACCAGGCGCATGTCTAAATTGCTCAACCAATAATATTTCATCATTATTCAATAATGCAATCATTCCTACTGCATTAGAAAATTCTACTACTTCCATCCATGTTCTGTGTTGTTTTGACCCTTTTTTTATCTTAACCCAATCTCTTCTTACTTTGATAATTTTTCCATTATAGATATATTCTACATACGTCTTATCCTCTTTCATAGCATTTTCACCCTCCTTAAATTTTTGACCAAAGCGAATCTTCTAATCAGTATCTCTACAAGTCATTGCGTTTTTATGTGCACTAAAACCTTCTATTTCTGCAATTAAAGAGGCGCTCAACAGCTTTTTCAGAGAATTTTTATTCTTAATTTTCGAAAAATTTACTCTCTTCAAAAAATCATATACGTTTATTCCAGAAAAATATCGCGCGCTACCAGACGTGGGCAAAACATGACTTGGACCAAGAATGTAATCTCCAAATGGCTCACACGTCAAGCTCCCCAAAAACACTGTACCAGCATTCTGCACCTTTTCAAAAAGTTCTTCGGAATTCTCACATGCAATCTCCAGATGTTCAGGTGCTAAAATATTTGAAATGCTTATTGCATCCTCAAGAGCAGGAGCAAAACCGAAAAATGAGCTCTGGAGCGAAGACTCAACAATGTGTTTATTCAAAATCTTCCCAGAAAATTCTTTTACCTTTAACATCACTTCATTTAAGAAATTAACATCTGTAGATATTAGACCAGTTTTTGCATTTACATCGTGTTCTGCTTGAGATAGAAAATCCCACGCAATCCATGAAGGATCTACCTTGCCATCAGAAACTATGAGTATTTCAGAGGGTCCAGCCATCATGTCAATAGAAACTTCCCCGAAAAATTGCTTTTTCGCAAGACTAACGTAATCATTACCTGGGCCAAAAATCTTGTCAACTTTCTTAATTCCCAAACCCATAGCCATTGAAGATATAGCTTGAATGCCTGAAAGCTTTATAACCTTCAATCTCTTAGTATTGCAAGCTAAAATAGCCGAAGCTATATATGGGTTTATCTTGCCCTTATTTGGCTTGGAGCAGACATAGATGTTTTTAACGCCAGCAACATCTGCAACAATAACTGTCATAAGGATTGACGACGGGTATGCAGTCAAGCCGCCAGGCACATAAATTCCTATATTTTCTATTGGAGTCCACTTGAAACCAGACTCTGATTCTTCTGTCTCATATTTAAATGAATCAAATTTTATACTTTCATGATATTGTCTTATCCTTTTGGCTGAATATTTTAAAGCCTCAGATACATCTAATGGAACAAGTTTCGCTTGAGAAAGCACTTCTTCATCGGATGCCACCAAACCCATAGATAGATCATAATCATCAAATTTTTTAGAATATTCTTTTATTGCTTCCATCCCTCTTAACTTAATATCATTTATAATCCTTGCCACATCATCTAAGGTTTTATTATCTTGAAAAGACGATTCTCTCTTCCAAAGTCTTTGAAGTTCAGCTTCTTTTTTCAGTAAAAGAAAGTCATCAACAAATCTCATCAGATCCCTCCATTTATCTTTGTAATAAAACTGTTTATTTCTTTTCTCTTTAACCTATAATTAGCGTCATTTGCTACCAAACGTGAAGTTGAAAGCAAAATTGTTTCAATTTCTACTAAATTGTTAGCCTTCAATGTGTTCCCAGTTGACACAAGATCAATTATAGCCTCAGACAAGCCGACTATAGGTGAAATCTCTACAGATCCTCCAAGAGGAAAGATCCTAACTTGCATGCCCTTTTGCATAAAATATTTTTCAGCGAGATTTTGATATTTTGAACCAATTTTTATAAATGGATGAAATTCGTCTACCGATCTATAAGAGCTATACTTTGGAACAGCAACTGAGAGTCTGCAAAGACCATATCCCAAATCCATGAGTTCAAAACAGGCCATTGAAGTTTCTTCAATAACATCTTTTCCCACAAAAGCTATATCAACAACGCCTTCTTCCACATAAAGAGGCATATCAAATGGCCTAACAATTATCAAAGACAGTTCTTGTTTAGAATCTTCAATCAAAAGCTTTCTGCCAAAATCTGACGGAACGCTGTAACCGCAATTCTGTAATAGCTTCAAAGATGGTTCAAATAAAACGCCTTTTGGAACAGCAATTTTAAGCATTAGCAAAAGGTCATCCTTTCTTTGTTTTCATTATGAGTATCAACTATCCAACCAGAAATTCCAGATGATTCTAATTTTAATATATAAACCATCCTTTGAGCCTTTTTTTTCTTGGAAAACTCTATGGCTTCTTCAAAAACCCTGCTCTTCAAATCTATCTCAACCTTAATTCCCTGATCTCTATATGAAGCTGCCATATTCCATACCCAGTGCAAAGGTATCCCATCGTTGAAACACAAAAGCACATCAGTATTAATGGCCTTAAAATACGAGGCTTTGAGAATTTCATAAATTTTATCTACATTAATCCCAAAACCAGAAGAGGGACATTTAAAATTAAACAAAGAATACAAATCATCATATCTACCCCCTCCACCGATAGACCTTGGCGATCCTGTAACAAAAACTTGAAAAATGAAACCCGTATAATAAGAAATCTCATTAACCAAGGCAAGATTAATATAGTGTTTAACGCCAGCATTTTTTATCTCTTTACTGATATTTTCAAGGTTCTTCATACCTGGAATCAAAAAGTCAGGAATTAAATCAATATTTGAGAAAACCTCCTCAGGGGTTCCAGTAAGTTTTGGAAGATTTTTAATAAATTCTGAAATTTTAGGATCAGAAACTTTGTTTGCAATATCATTTAAACTAACCCAATCTTTTTTTAAAAGGGCATCAATTATAAGTTGTCTATAATCATCAAGTATTTCTAATTTTAACAGTTCTCTTAATGTTTCAAAGTTGCCAATCTCAAGATATATATTGTTCAGTCCTAATTCTCTTAAGGTCATAAAAATAAGCACAGCCAATTCAACGTCGGCTATACTTCGTTTATCTGCACCAATAATCTCAACACCGCATTGTCTTATCTCACTTTGCTCAGAAGTAACTCTGAAGACATCGCCTAAGTAAAAGTACTTTAAAGGGAAAGGACCATTTTTCTTCCTAGTCGAAACCATTCGAGCGATTGATACAGTTAAATCAGGACTCAGAACACTAACCTCTCCAAATCTGTCAATAAATCTAATTGTTTTATCAACAAGGTTCTCGCCAAGAGCCACTTGTAATTTGTCCCAATGTTCTATGATAGGAGTGCTTACTCTGACAAAACCATTTTTTTCCCAGAAATTCTTGATTTTATTTTCAATTGTGTTCCTACAAAAAACCTCTTCAGGTATCATATCCATAGAACCTGATGGCGACTTTATCATATAAATTACCTCTCTTTAATTTTTATTAATATAAAATTTAAACAGCTTTTACAAAGTCTAATATAATATTTATTATATTATTCGATCAGCCCTCTTGTTCTATCCAACATTCTACACCTCTAAATTGATTAATTTTCTCTTTTATATCGGTCTCTGAGTTTACAAAATAATTAGAGTCAGCCAAGCAAAGTTTTTCTGTTTCATCAGACATAAAATGAATTACCAATGGCACATCGCCCTTTAAGTTTGACAGTTCTTCCTTCAATTTCATAACAGAACCCTCTGAACACAACTTGCTATAAAATTTTATATGAAACACCTTTCTATTAATCTTACCAATCTGATCGATAATTATCCTTGATCCTTCATCTCTTTTTAAAAGCCTACCCTCAACCCACACAATATCATTTTCTTTTATATCATCAATCAAAGATTTATCTTTTTTAGTAAAAACACACTCAACGCTTCCCGTTAGATCCTCTATGTTTAATACAAAGAAGAATGAGCCATCTTTTTTAAAAACTTGTTTTTTGTTAAAGACAATTCCAGAAATTTTTGCCTTATCTATATCCAGTTCATTTAAAGCTGCAACACTATAATTTGATATGCTTTCAAGCAAAAATTTATATGGTGTAAGCGGATGTCCGCTAACATAAAGCCCAAGAACTTCTTTTTCAAAAGCAAGTTTCAAGCCAGGGTCGAAATCTTTTTTTGGAATGATTTCTATATCATTAGAGATATATAGCTCTTCCTCCTCAAAAGATTCACCAAAAAGGCTTTGGCCATTTTCGTTCTTTGTGCTTTTCTTTGAAGAAGCCAGAACCTGATCGAGCTGATCCAAAAGGCTTAACCTGTCTTCATATAGATTATCAAGAGCTCCAGCCTTGATAAGGTTTTCATAAATTTTCCTATTAACGGCTTTTGAACTCGTCCTGCAAATGAAATCCTTTAAATTTTTAAAATTTCCATCTGCATCTCTATTTGTCAATATTGATTCTATTGCAGCCTTGCCAACACCCTTGATGGCAGAAAGACCAAATCTGATTTTGTTTCCTATAACAGTAAAATTCTCTCCACTTTCATTTACATCAGGAGACAATACTTCAACACCAAATTTCTTAGCTTCCTTAATGTATTCGGCAACTTTATCGGTATCAGACGATACAGATGAAAGCAGAGCCGCCATATACTCAGGAGTATGATAAACCTTTAACCATGCAGTCCTATAAGTAACCAAAGCATATGAGGCACTGTGAGATTTATTAAAACCATACTCAGCAAACTTAGCCATATCATCAAAGATCTTCCCAGCCTGTTCTCTTGAAATCAAACCTTTGTTGACAGCCCCTTCTACAAATTTTGGTTTTTGAGCTGCCATAACCTCTACCTTTTTTTTACCCATAGCTCTTCTCAAAAGATCAGCTTCTCCAAGAGAAAAACCAGCCAAGATGCTTGCAAGCTGCATTATCTGCTCTTGATAGACCATAACCCCATAAGTTTCAGAAAGAATTGGTTCAACATCCTTATGAGCAAATATTACAGGCTCTTCTTTATGTTTGCGCTTTATAAACTGTTCAACCATGCCAGAATTCATAGGGCCCGGTCTATATAAAGCAAGAATAGCTATTAGATCTTCAAATTTATCAGGTTTTACATCCTTTAGAAGTTGTTGCATTCCTGTACTTTCAAGCTGGAATACTCCAAGCGCTTCCCCTTTCTCCAAAAGCTCATAAACTTTCGGATCGTCAAGAGGAATATTGCCTATATCTATCTTGATACCTTTGGTTTTTTCGATTAGCTCAAGAGTTTTGCCAATTACAGTTAAATTCCTTAAGCCAAGCAGATCCATTTTTAAAAATCCTGATTTTTCAACATCTTCCATAGACCACTGCGTTACAGGAACCTCGCCCTCAGAAGGTCGCTGCAATGGTATAAGATCGTAAATAGGAAAAGGGGAAATAACTACACCAGCAGCATGAACAGAGCTATGTCTTGTTAGTCCCTCCAATTTCACACTTTTTTCCCAAAGTTCTTTTAGGGATGCATCAGAATTTAGAAATTGCTTTACTTCCTTCAATTCTTCCGCTTCCCTTAATGTAGCCTGAGATCCAGGTTTGTTTGGAATTAGTTTTGCGAGTTTGTCCACTATGCCCAGTGGAGTGCCCAGGGTCCTACCCACATCTCTAATTACAGCCCTTGCGTTCATAGTCCCAAAGGTACCAATCTGAGCTACATTTTCCTGACCATATCTTTTGACCAGATAATTTAAAACCTCGGATCTTTTTTCTATACAGAAGTCAACGTCAATATCAGGTGGATTTACTCTTTCTGGGTTTAAAAATCTCTCAAAAAGAAGATTATACTTTAAAGGATCTATATCGGTTATTCCCAGAATATACGCTACCAAGCTCCCAGCAGCAGATCCTCTGCCCGGACCCACTTGAATGCCATGGTCTTTGGCATAATTAATATAATCAGACACTATTAAAAAATAACCTTCATAGCCTGTTTTCTTTATGATATCAAGCTCAAAGTCTAAACGCTCTTTTATTTCGTTGGATATATCTCCATTATATCTTTGATTTAAGCCATTTTCAATCAAGATATTAAGGTATTCCTTTTCAGTCTTGCCTTCTGCGCAGGGGAATTTTGGTACTGTTACCTTGCCAATTGGCAATTCAAGGTTACATTTATCTGCAAGAACCAGGGTATTATCAATGGCTTCCTTACAATATGAAAAAAGATCAGTCATTTCTTCAGGTGTTTTAAAATATAGAGAGTCTGTATTGAATTTCATACGATTCTTGTCTTGAACGGTCTTCTTCGTTTGGATACACAGCAAAACATCATGAAACTCAGCGTCTTCTCTATTAGTATAGTGAGAGTCATTTGTAGCTACCAAAGGAATATGCAAATCTTGAGCCATATTTATTATTACAGGAATTAGTTTTTTCTCCTCTTCCAAGCCATGATCCTGTATCTCAAGGTAAAAATCTTCTCCAAACCAATCTTTCAACGTCTTGGCCATCTCGACAGCGCGATCCTGACTATTGGCAAGAATAAGTTGAGGTATTCTCCCATACATACATGCGCTTGAAACTATTAGCCCCTCTTTATGTTCATACAAAGTTTTTAGATCAATTCTTGGTTTATAATAAAATCCCTTAAGAAATCCAAGAGAAACAAGCCTAACTAAGTTTTTATAACCATCGAAATTTTTCGCAATTAGTATAAGATGAGACAAGTAAGATTCTGGGTCAGAATTTGCCCTAACTTGTTTTGTCATGTCGTCACTGACATATACTTCACAGCCAATTAATGGCTTCAATTCATGTTTTTTCGCCAAAGAATAAAACTTTAAGGCTCCATACATATTTCCGTGATCTGTAAGAGCAAATGAATGCATGTTGTTGTTTTTAGCCTTTAGAATAAGGTCTTCTAATCTGCTTGCTCCATCCAATAAACTATATTCACTATGAACATGTAAATGTACAAAGCTCATTTTAATTGCCCTTCGTTGAAAATTCTACAAAACCTAAGTCTTTATCATAAACAATCTTCCATAAACCGCTTTCTTTTCTTAAAACATATTCTGTCATCTTCCTATCTCCTCCTATTAAGGTCACAAGAACATTAACATCTGCCTCATTACCATAATTTTTAACATCAACTACCCTATATCTTACTTCTTGATATATGTTTTTTGCCCAACCGCTGTATGCAATGCCATACAAGTCTTTTTTGAAAATAGATGGATAGTTAACGTAAATCTCATAAAAATCATCGTTTTTCTTTCCATCTAAATACTTCTCTACAACAAAACTGGGCGTCTCAGAACTAATATAATATTTTGGCCCAACTTGATTAAAGAACCAGAAAAGAGGTAGAAAAATCACGATAAACATTGCTATTAAAATTTTTAATAGCCTTTTAATCTGCCAAACTAAATCCTCAAACATGCTTATTCCACCACAATCTCCATTTATTAATATCAAACACTCCCTTTTCAGATATAGCCATTTTTAAGAAGTTTTTCAGCTCTAATGGCTCTAATTAAATCCTCAAACTCAGTTGTGCTCAGTGAATTAACAATTTCGCTCTTTTTTAAATAAGATTTTCTTGCAGCCATCACAGAACAGAAAAACCTCACATCATATTGCCTAATGTTGTGAAGATCTGTATTTACAGCATATAGATTTTTAAATCTTTCTTTATACATTCTAATTGAACTTACATCAATATCCAGCCTGGCTGGATTACCATTTATTTCAATTATAGTCTTATATTCAGAGGCAAGTTCCAATAAACTTTTCAAATTAATATTATAAATTGGCAAGAAGCCTACAAGCCTACCACTAATATGCCCTATCATATGTACGTATGGATTCATAATAGCCTTTTTAAACCTCATAGTCATAACGCCCTCACTATCAGAATAATCTTGATGAACTGATGCAACTACGAAATCCAAATCCCTTAAAATCCAATCTGGATAATCAAGCGATCCATCGTGCAATATGTCAACTTCTGCCCCTTTAAATATCTTAAAGTTTTTAAAATTTTTGTTTAATTTATCAATCAAATTATTTTTCTCGATTAATTTTTCAATATCCAATCCTCTGCCCTGAGTAAGCGAAACCGAATGATCGGTTAATACTATATGTTGAAAACCCTTAGCAATATAAAATTCGCACAATTCCTCAATTGTATGAGAGCCATCGCTATAATTTGTGTGAATATGTAAATCCGACTTTATATCAGCGAATTTTACAGTTTTTAAATCCTCTTTATCCGCAAACAATTCAGTACTTCCACATCTAAGTTCTGGAGGAACATAATTAAAGCCGCATTTTCTATAAATGTCTTTTTCATCATCAACGACAATTCGAACTCCATCAATAAAAATGCCGTCTTTAAAGATTCTAAAATTATTGAACTTTCGCTTAGCAAGCTGAATAAATATATCATTGTGAATTAATGAGCCAGTCAAAAACCACTTCTGTAAGTAAAAATTTTTAAAATCTATTAAGTATAATTTAATCTCAATTTGATTTGTCTCGTCATAGAGTAATACATAGTAGTTTGTTTTATAGATATATTTAAAGCCATCTAAATTAAGATCTTCATTGTTGAGGTCATTTGTAGAAATTAACTCCAAAGGATATATAAGCTCTTCAAATCTTAAAAGTGGGCCAACAGGTTCAATAGATGAAAGACACTTCTTTAACTTTTCATAACTTTTAAGAGCTTTACCTATTGGTTTTTTAGAAAACTTAAAGTAGAAAAATAAGAAATCATAAAAGTTTGACTTTTCTATAAAACTATCAAAAATTTGTCTAAATTCTTTAAATAAAGAGTATGCCCTATAAAAAGAAACAGGCCCAAAAATATTAAAATTAATTAAAATATTATCGTCTAAGATATTGCCACAATATTTGAAAAAAGCTTTATTAAAACTGTTTATTTTAATCATCTCTATCTCTTCATCGATCCTTTGGCCTGAGAACATCTTTCTTAATTTCAATTTCATATCCTGCGATAATTTACTGCTATTATCACCAAAGACCAAATTATAGGCCTCATTATTCCACTTTACAGCAAGCTCATACGCATAATTGAAATTTGAAATATCACCAATACCTATAAGAAAGTGGTAGTCAATTATGTATTTTAATCTTCTCGCAACATCAGCCGCTCTTTGATTGCTCTTATACTTTAATTTTTCCATGGAAGTGAAAAATTAATTGGGATGATTTTAAAAAAATTATTATTTAATTCCAATAAATAATGAATTGCTGGAGAAGTCTTCCATTGAGCAGAAAAAAGCATATACATATTTGCCCAGTCAATAGATTTAATAACCATACTAACGAGCAAGAGGGACAAAAGGACATTTACAGCACCAGCAAAAAAAGAATTTTTGGAGATTCTTGTAATTCCCAATATATCAGCTATCAATAAAAAAAACTTACCGATAAAAGCATTTAACATGAGGAGAGTAAAGATAAAAGAGATGCTGATAAGGGTGTGTCCATTGAACAGGAGAGCTTTGGAAAAGAAAGTGGTAGAAATGTTTATTAAGTGAGGAACAAGATATAAAGATAAGAAGAAGGCACAAATAAAAGCAAAAACCACTATTAATCCAGTCTTGTAACCACTAAAAAACGAAAGAACAAATAATACTAATATTATTAAGTCAATCAAGTTCATAAATTAAATTTCGCCTCACGA